>DNDT01000510.1 GCA_003487525.1 Flavobacteriales bacterium | reverse complement strand
TGGATCCTGAGACGTATACCATTCTGGATATGGATTTACTGTCCAAGATCGGTTTGAAGGTATTTGACAGGACCTTGCGCATCAATCATCGGTCAAAGGTGAACCTGATCGAAAAACGGGTTGAAGAAGAGGTTTATGCGATCGGAGTTGGTTTAGTTGAATTGATTGATACTGACCTCACGTACGATGTGGACGGAAACATCAAAAGTGGAAGAAAATATGAGCAAACCTACATTGAACACGGAATAGAATGAGGGCTGTTTTATTTGTACTTTTTCTATCCATGTCGCTCAGGCTTTTCTCTATTTCGCCTTTTCAGTACCTGGTTTCATTTCGAGACAAGCAAGGCAGTCCCTACAGTTTGGAAAGGCCCGAAGAATTTCTGAGTGAACGATCCGTATTGAGGAGAGAAAAACAAAAAATTCCCTTTTCCGAAGAAGATTTACCCATTAATCAGACCTACCTTTCGCAAATTCTGAAGTTCGATTCAGTCCGGCTGCGGGCCAAATCCAAGTGGTTTAACGATGTGGTGATTGAGGTTTACGACACATCGGTGATACAGAAAATGAGGGATTTAAATTTTGTGAAAAAGGTCGAAATGCTGCCATCTTCAATTCATAAATCCGATGCCGATAACTACGACAAGTGGAATCTTGAACTTACCGGGCTGAGTGAACAAACGGCAGACCATTATGGACGGGCATACCATCAGATACATATGCTGGGAGGTGACTATCTTCACGACGTCGGCTATACGGGAAGAGGTATGCTGATTGCTGTTATCGATGCCGGTTTTACCGGTGTCCCGAAACACGAGATGTTGAAAAAAACGCTTGCTGAAAACAGAATTGTGGCCAATCGGGACTTTGTGGACAAAAAGAATAATATTTATTCGCATTCCGGGCATGGAACCTACGTTTTAACCTTGATGGCTGCCAATGAACCCGGAGTGATGGTAGGAACCGCTCCGGACGCTTCTTTTCTGCTTCTGAGGTCTGAAGACGGGGCGTATGAATATTTGCTGGAAGAATATTTTTGGGTGGAGGCAGCCGAATTTGCCGACAGTGCCGGAGCGGATGTTGTAAATACCTCCCTCGGTTACACCGAATTTGACGATACACTTCAGAACCATACCATTTCAGATCTCGATGGCCTGACAACCAGAATTTCGCGAGGTTCAAACATCGCCTGCAAGAAGGGGATGTTGTTGTTCAATAGTGCCGGAAACAGCGGTACATCGGCCTGGCAAAAAATATCGGCTCCGGCAGACGGGTTGAATTTAATTGCGGTTGGTGCAGTTGACTCGCTTCGGGTAATCGCCGATTTTAGCTCAAGGGGTCCGACGGCCGACGGTAGAATAAAACCTGACCTGTGTGCAGAAGGAAAAATGGTTGTCATTGGCAATGTCGACGGCACGGTGAGTGCTTCGAACGGCACATCGTTTTCATCGCCCATATTGGCTGGAGTTGGCGCATGTCTTTGGCAAAACAATGCCCATCGAAGTTGGGAAGAGGTGAAAGCTGCCCTGATGTCAAGTGCGGACCGTGTTCATAATCCCGATACGAATTACGGCTATGGAATCCCAAACGTCATTATTGCCGATGCTATCCTAAAGGGAAAAGCAATCAGATCTTCGGATGAAAGCCCCTGGCTGAGTCTGGGACCAAATCCTTTTGACGACAGGTTAATTTGTACCTATAATTCGGAAGCATCGTCCATGGCTGAAGTTAAATTCAGAGACATCAATGGAAGACTGGTTCGTTCATCTTTGCACAGGCTTGAAAAAGGCAATGTATCGTATCTGCTTTTGGATGGCAACGACATTCCCGGTAATTCAGGTATGTATATTCTGGAACTGACGATAAACGGAAAATCAACTACCATCAAGGTGATTCGCCGGTAATTATTTGATATTTACCGAGAAATTCTTCTCGCCCTCAAGAAATCCAACCAGTTTATCACCGGCTTTCACAGGGCCTACACCTTCCGGTGTTCCGGTGAATATCAGGTCGCCAATTTTCAAGGTGAAATATCGTGATATAACCGAAATCAAGGTATCGATATCAAAGATCATATCGCCCGAGCTACCCATTTGAACAGCCTGCCCGTTCTTTTCCAGTTTGAATTTAACGTCCTGTACATTTTGAAAAAGACTTTTCCTGACGAAATTACCCACCACGCATGCTCCGTCAAAAGACTTTGCTTTTTCCCATGGAAGGCCTTTGTCCTTTAACTCGGTCTGGAGGTCTCTGGCTGTGAAGTCAATGCCCAAACCTATTTCGTCGTAATATTTGTGTGCGAATTTCTTCTGCACGTGCTTGGCCATTTTATTGATGCGTACGACCAGTTCAATCTCGTGATGCACATCATTCGAAAACGGTGGAATGTAAAAGGCATTTCTTTTTTGTAAAATGGAACTGTCCGGTTTGATGAATAAAATAGGTTCATCGGGAACGCTGTTTTTTAATTCCCGGGCATGTTTTGCATAATTTCTACCTACGCATACTACTTTCAAAATCAGCTGTTTTTTTCGCGAAGTTTAATCGCCGTTAAATGTTTTTTTGTGTCCTGGGAAAAATCTGCATTCATCATCCACGTATAATACCCAGGGTCTTTTTTAAATATTTCCAATACGGATTGCCCTTTGTATTTTCCGAAGTTAAAAACCTCCGCATTATTTGTATCCCTGACAATGCGCCCTGCCAGATCAACACTTCGGTTTATGGAAGAAAATTCACTCAGATATTCTGCTGTCGGAGATAAATCAGGGTATTTTTCCAGCTGGGCTTCCAGGACTTCAAAGGTGGCGTTTACATCTGCTTCAGCGCTGTGCGCATTTTCAATGGTGCGGTTGCAATAAAACTGATACGCTGCTTCGAGCGTTCTTTTTTCCATCTTGTGAAAGATGTTCTGAACATCAATGCATTTGCGTTTGGAAACATCAAATTCCACGTCGTTTCGAAGGAATTCTTCCATCAGCATGGGTATATCGAATTTATTCGAATTAAAGCCGGCGAGGTCGGAGTTTCCAATGAACTTTTTAAGTTCTGCCGCTATCTGCTTGAACAGAGGCTCGTTTTGGACGTCCTTGTCATAAATTCCGTGAATGGCAGAACTTTCGGCCGAAATGGCTTTTCCAGGATTAACGCGTTTCGTGATCGAACTTCGCTTGCCGTCAATCTCAATTTTAAGCAGGGATATTTCCACTATTCTGTCCTGAACGATGTCCAGACCGGTCGTTTCAAGGTCAAATACAACAAGAGGTTTACTAAGTTGAAGATTCATCAACGGGGATTCACTTCGAATTCCAGGATTTGAGTCTCTTTAAAGTCACTCTTTCCTTTCACGATAATGTCCGATTCAAGGTCCTGATATCCATCAGCCTCGATAATCAGGTGATACGAACCCGGTTGCAGAGCCATGATAAAACCTCCGGTTGCGGGATTGGGAGCGTAACTTCCAATTTCCTCCTCAGAACCTTTGTCAATTACGGTTACGTATGCACTCTTGATGATTTGTTCAGAGTTGACCTTTAAGATTTTGCACTTATGAATGGTTCTTCTCGGATCTTTGTCCAAAAAGGTAACCTGGTAGATATCCATGTCTCCCCTCGAATCTTTTCTCCAAGCAGATACATAAGCGCGCTGAGCATCTCCCGAAAACGAGATGGTCATGTTATCGGCAACCGTGTTAAGGGGATAGCCAACATTCACTGGTTTGGTCCAGGTATTGTGTTCTTCGTTCCAGGTCGACTTGAAAATGTCGTAACCACCCATGCTGCTATGACCCTGCGACGAGAAATACAATGTTGATCCATCATGGAATAAGTATGGGAAG
>DNDT01000282.1 GCA_003487525.1 Flavobacteriales bacterium | reverse complement strand
ACGGTTTAACGGTTTAACGATTTGTCATTGAATCGTTGAGAACCGTGATTCACAGGCTATTAACCCCTTCCCTCATTAACCTTTTCCCCACAAAAAAGCTGCCCCTTTCGGAGCAGCTTTAATAACTAAATCAAACAATAGATATAATTAACTAAACAACTAGAAAACAGCTATTGAATTAGCTAGCATTCTTTCCAGGTATGGGAAATTATGAACACCGTTACTTCTGTCATCGACCAGCCATTCATAATTATATAACGCTCCAACCTGATCTGCCGGATACGTTCCAGGATTTGGATGTCCGTCTAAAAGTAAACCGGCAGTGGTAAGTTTGGCTTCCAACGTTGCCATAGAAGTGGCAAATGCAAGTTGACGTGTGTTATCCGTAACAGATGTCAAAGCTCCGTTGTGGCAGGCTTCGGTATTACATGATGTTAAGCTGGGTTCCCAGGTATGCTCTCCGTCATGCATGTGACATGTTACGCAAGTGGAAGAAGTGACGTGTGTGCTTCCTGTTCCGGGAGCTGGATATCCTGTTCCGACTTCAGATGCCCCAAGTCCTGCTAACGATGTTGCCTGCGGGCCGTGGTGAGGTCCATAATGTGAACTGGATACATAAGCAGAATCAGCAGTTAGATCCGGACCAACTCTTCTTGGTTGATGGCAATTGGCACAAAGATTGCTTTCATCTCCCAAATCAAGGGTAACGGGATCTGCCCCAGGATCTGCAGCTCTGTACATCAATAGATCCACAGGACCCATTGTTCTCAACGCATAATTGGGTTCGTTTTCGAAATCCAGTGACTGGTGGAAATCATGACAAGTACCACACTGAATTGCCTGAGGAAGACCACTGTTGTCTATCATTGTGTCCTGACCAGTGTACTGAGTTTCCCTGAATCCCTGATCCGAGTGACACATAGCGCAGCTCTTGCTGCCTCCTCTGCTATGTGCTACTTCACCCAAACCATGTGTTGAAGCTGCCCACTGAGCAGTTATTGCGGCATTTTTAGTCGCGTTATGGCATTCCATACAAACTGCATTTCCTGCCACCCCCGGGGTTCCATCGGTTCCATCTGCGCCATCGGCACCTGCGGGACCTGCGGGACCAGCTGGTCCTTCCGGACCTTTACAACTTGAAATTAAAGCAAATGCGCCAAGGCTAATAGCTATTGTAAATATTTTGTTGAGTTTCATAATTGAAAAATGCATTAATGATATTATTGTTTTAAACGATAGTAAAAATACTAGCTAACCGAGACTGGCAAAGATTTTAAGACGGATATAATAACGCTTCGGGACATGAATATATCTTCGAAGAATTGACTCATTTTTAAATAATATTGAGAAATATCACAGGAATAAATTCGATATCAAATTGCTGTCCATTGAATTCGGAACCATTTGTTGAATCCTTCCGTTATATGTTCGCATAATCAACATTTCAGAACAAAAATCTACCAAAAGCCGGGCCTTTTATTGGACCCGGAAACCTGATGCATATCATTACTGAGTCTGCCAAATGTTCTTCTTCCTTTACAATAATGATCGTAGTATAGAGGTTGTAAAGTATCTAATTCCGCCAATGACAACACGAGTTCAGGANNCACAAACAGAAGAAAGCATCAAGCTGGGTCTTGATCAGATTAAACAAATTAAGGATTTCACAACCGAAGAAAAAATTGATCTTACACGTGCATTGACATCCGTATTCTATCATTTCACTCATACCGAAAGACTTCGTGCTCTCAGGATGTCCGTTCACGTCGAGAATGGGATCTCCTCCTTTGGTGAAGAGGTGGTTCCGTTTCTTTTCAACGAAATCGTCGAGGCTGACGGTGAATCTGCAGCATACCTGGGTAAGTCTTTTGCCAAGATCGGAAAACCTGGAATAGATTACTTGCTGACTGAATGGAACAAATTCCGTGATAACAAAGGTGCCATGGTCAACCTTACTCAAACCTTGTCGAATTATAAATTCGCTGAGGTGCAGGAAGCCATTCCATTCGTGCTAACGGCAAATAAAGGAAAGAACTTCCATCTCACCTCCATGTCCTTGTGCACCATCGGAAGATGGATTGAAAAGTCGGATTCCACGGCTTTTGATGGAACACTGATAAATGACATATATGACCACGCATTCAGCTTTTTATCCAATACGCAACCTTTGGTGAGAAGAAGTGCGGTGCGCGCCCTTGGTAAAATGTGGAGAAAGAAACTCCTGTGTGCCGAAAAAGAAAGAAAGGTTTACAATGCCTTCCTCGCCATTGAAGGAAAAGACGGTCAGTACAACTGGGACGATGCGTTCATTGTAAGGAGAGAGGCAGAGATGTATTTGAAATACATGGAAGAAAAACCGAATACCAATACCAAGTATGACCAAAGTTTTCTCATCCTCTCCAAAAGATTACTTTGTGCAAACACCTTCCATTTTGTGGTGGAGGCACCTTTTATTGCAAAAAAAATTGAAGCCGGACAATTTATTATCATCAGACCTTCGATTTTAAGTGAGCGCGTACCATTCTCAATTTGTGGATGGGATCGTGAAAAAGGCACCATTGACATTGTGGTTTCTGCTGTTGGTAAAACATCCACCGAGATTAACAGAATGAACGTGGGAGAAACATTTAAGGATGTGGTAGGTCCGCTTGGGGAACGCTCGCACCTTCCAAAAACCAAGGACACCTGTGTGGTAATCGGCGGAGGATATGGAATCGGGGCCATCATTCCAACCGCAAAGGATCTGAAAGCCCAGGGAAATAAAGTTATCGGAATTGTCGGTGCCCGAAGCCAGGACAGCCTCATTATGGTCGACGAATTGAAAAAAGTCTGCAATGATGTCATCATTACCACCAACGACGGCTCTCTGGGAATCGCGGGTATGGTTACAGACGCCTTAAGGGACCTGTTGGAAGTTGAAAGAGTCAGTCATGTTCTGGCCGTTGGTCCCGTACCCATGATGAATGCCATTGGTGAAATGACCAGACCGCATAAAATAGAAACATTCGTCTCGTTAAACGCCATTATGGTGGACGGTACCGGAATGTGCGGCGGTTGCCGCGTGACGGTTGGCAACAGCGTGCGATTTGCGTGTGTCGACGGTCCGGAATTCAACGCTCATGAAGTGGATTTCGACGATCTCATGAGTCGTTTGACGAGGTTCCGAAGCCAGGAGGCAGAATCGATGACCCTGTGGAAGAAGGCGGTGGGAGCGAAATAATGGCCAAG
>DNDT01000190.1 GCA_003487525.1 Flavobacteriales bacterium | reverse complement strand
TATAGCTTTCTTCGGGATTCTCCTCACAATAATCCACATGAGTCAGAGCGCCACAATGAACCACCACTTCCGGTTTAAAACTTGGAACATCTAAATTTTTGGGATCTCGTAAGTCCAGGGTATTGAAGAATAGCGTGTCTTTAGCCTGATAAGAAAAGTGGGTTCCCATTACCGGCCAGTCAGATTTCTCTTTCAACAATTGGTGTAGATTCCCACCAATTAGTCCTGAAGCTCCAAGAATCAATGTCCTCATTCAAAAGGTGTTTGAAATTTACCAAAGGGCAAAAACGATTTATCCCTCGGAGAAAGAATGGGATTTTGAACCGGCCATTTCATGCCAAAACTGTTCCAGAGAATACCTGTTTCGGATTTGGCATTGTATTCGGTGGTGGTCAGGTATATCATCGTCGCATCGGTAAGGCAGCAAAATCCGTGCGCAACTCCGACCGGCATGTAAACAGCCTTGCTGTTCTCAGCGCTTATCTCAACTTTGGCATATTGCCTGTAAGTAGGGGAAGATTTTCTCAAATCCAGAATAACATCCAAAATTACTCCCGAGGTAACGTATACTAGTTTTGCCTGATCGTGTGGCGGATTTTGAAAGTGCATTCCCCTGATCACACCTTTTTTATTGATTGAAAAGAAGCTCTCGTCAAATTTATATTCAAGTTTGTTCGTTTTGAACAGTGACTTATGAAAGCTCTTGGTAAAACTTCCACGTTCGTCTTTTACGTGAAAAAGTTCAATTTCAAAAACTCCCGATATTTTGGTTTCAACGAATTTCACGATTCACATATTAAAGTATTCAACTATTTGCTTGAAAGTTACACTAAAAGGATCGGAATTACTTTCGCGGTACCATTCTATTGTCAACCGTATGGCTTCATCTGCCGATAGTTTTGGATGCCATTTCAGTTGATTTTGTGCCTTTGTCACATCCAGGTGAAGCAACGAAGCTTCGTGTCTGTCGTTAGATAATTCACTTGTGAAGTAGTCACCCTTTCCCATGATAGAGTGTGCTCTTTTCACCAGTTCTTCAACACTGAGATCTACATCCTCTGTAGGTCCGAAATTATAGGCGCCCGCAAAATTTCTGGGATTTTTTTTCATGTTTGCCCCCAGGAGCAAATACCCGGACAGTGGATCAAGCAAATGCTGCCAGGGTCTGATGGATGTTGGATTGCGGATTTCAAGAGATTCATTTTTTTCAATTGCACGGATTAAATCAGGAATAATCCGATTGTCCGACCTGTCTCCGCCACCGATCACATTTCCGCTTCTGGCAGAAGAAACCGATTTCTGATGCAGGTCGTATTTTTTTGGATTGAAGAAAGACTGACGGAATGACGAAACCGCTATTTCACAAGCTGCCTTGCTGCTGCTGTAAGGGTCAAAACCACCCAGTTTGTCATTTTCATTATAGGCATATCGCTGTTCTATATTTTCATAGACTTTATCCGTGGTGACGGCTATTACCTGACAGGGTTTGTCGTATTTACGCAGGGAATCCAAAAGGTTAACGGTTCCCATAACGTTGGTTTCATAGGTAAGGGCCGGTTCGGCATAGCTTTCAATTACCAGGGATTGCGCAGCCAGATGAAACACAAAATCGGGCTGGAAGTTCAAAAGCTCCGTCTCCAGTCTTTTCTTGTCCAATATATCGGCCAGAACCGAATCCGTATACGTCGATACTTTTATTAATTCGTACAGGGTTTGATTCTGATTTGGCGGCAGGGAATATCCCTTTACCTGGGCGCCCAAATGATTCAGGATAAAAGCCAGCCAACTTCCCTTAAAACCGGTATGACCGGTTAGAAATACCTTTTTATCACGATATGTTTCCTGAAGGAGTTTAAGCATTTACCAAGACTTCCATTTAGGTTTATTCATCCACATATATTCGAGTTCGTCGCGATCTCTCACGGTGTCCATGCATTTCCAGAAACCATTGTGTTTGCGCGTGAGAAGTTCACCGTCCCTGGCAAGATCCTCCAAGGGCTGTCTTTCCCACATGACATTGTCAGCGTCATCTTTTAGGTAGGAAAACACCTTTTTGTTCAACACGAAATACCCACCATTTATCCATGCGCCATCTTCTTTTGGTTTTTCCGTAAATTGAGTAACAACGCCCATTTCATTCGTTTCGATCACGCCGAATCGACTACCGGGCTGAATTACGCTCATGGTACAGATTTTATTGTTTTCACTGTGATACTCTACCAGGGACTTTATGTTTATATCCGTAACGCCGTCCCCATAAGTGAGCATAAAATTATCAGAGTCGATATATCTTTCCACACGTTTCAATCTACCTGCCGTCATTGTTTCAAGACCCGTGTCCACCAACGTCACCTTGAAGCTTTCGGATTTTGAATTGTGCACTTCAATCTCATTATTCTCAAGATTTACGGTAACATCCGAATTGTGAATGAAGTAGTTAAGAAAATACTCTTTTATCATGTATCCCTTATAACCAAGACAAATGACGAATTCGTTATAGCCGTAAGAGGAATAGATTTTCATAATGTGCCACAATATCGGTTTGCCACCTATTTCTATCATGGGCTTAGGTTTGAGGTGGGATTCTTCCGAAATTCTTGTTCCCTTACCTCCTGCAAAAATGACTACTTTCATATGGGTGTTTCAGTGGTCAACAAATATAAAGATAACTACAAGGGTGCATTAATTACGCAGCTTTTTGTTCATAATTAATGTTAAGCAAATTACCGTTGCCAGTTCAATTCACTGAATTTTTTTATTCCTCCGATGAAATACTTCCAAACGATGCTTTTACCGTAAAAGGAAACAATGGCATCTGATTTTACCATCTTTTGAGTTGCATTCCTCTTCTTGATCCAATATAAAAATCGAACATGAAAACTCATATGGGATCTGATAATGGTAAAGGCCTGCTTAATTTCACCGGTGAAGAGCAGATGGAAAAATGCCACGCTGTCCAGGAACAAGCGATACGGCAATTTCCAGACAACCTCCTCAAAAGGAAGGTTTTTCATCAATAAAATAAGGTTGTTCCGGTAATTGCGAAAGGTCTTTGTAGCGCTGCCATACGAGATTATCGATCCACCGACGTGAAAGACTTCGGATGAAGGAACGGCCATTACCTTGTATCCGGCATTTTTAATTCTCCAGCATAAGTCAACTTCTTCCATATGTGCATAGAAATCGTCATCGAGACCACCGATTGAATGATAAACCTCACTTTTTATAAAAAAACAGGCTCCGGAGGCCCAGAAAATTTCTGTAATGTCATTGTATTGACCTGTATCTTCTTCGACGCTGTAAAAAAGTCTTCCCCTGCAAAACAGATAACCGTATTTATCCAGGAATCCCCCACTGGCACCCGCGTATTCGAATTCATTTCGCTTGTGCCATGATTTGATTTTAGGCTGACAAACGGCGACATTTGGATCTTCCTGAAAAACCTTCATGATTGGTTTAGTCCAGTTCTCACTGACTTCCACATCCGAGCTAAGCAGGCAATAATACTCGGCCTGGATTTGTTTGAGAGATTCTTTATACCCGTTTGTGAATCCTTTGTTTTTTTCGATTTTAACGACTCTCAAATGTGGATAATTCTCATTTAGAAATGTTTCTGTATCATCCGTAGAACCGTTGTTTACAACAACTATTTCATGTTGAGTAGGTGTATGCTTTAACAGGATGGGTATAAAGCGTTCAAGGTAATCCCTGCTGTTATAGCTGAGTAATACAATAGATAAGGCAGGGAGGCTTGTTTTTTCCATTAAATGATATCGAACTCAGAGAGTTGTTGCAAAAGAAGAAATATTATTCAAAAAATCACTGAATTTTTATAACAACTATTTACCTCTCATGAAATCATCGGTTTTATCTCCAAACGCATCAGGAACTCTAGGAGTCTCACCTTCGTAATAACCCGGACTCATTCTGTGCAAAATCAGATTCCAGTCCTTATTGTAGATTTCACCGAAGATATCCGAGTGAAGCAGTACATAGTCATTTAAAACCAACGAAGGATTATAGAATACAATACGTTTATTTGTCTGGTTGTTCACCTGGTGATAGTACCAGATTTCGTATGGGTAAGCATGAGGTTCATCAAAGCTTTCATAGCGCTCTTCGGGCGGTCCGTATTTAAGGTATTTAATTCCCCTGTCCGATTGATAACCGGGTCGTATTCTGGAATTAAAATTTTCATTTACAATTTTTACCTGTTTCAGATATTCATACCATTCTCTTTCCGGGTCTGCCTGATTTCTGACCTGCCAAAAATTCAGAAAGAACTTTTTCATAAGGTCAAAGTTCTGCGCCTCCAGTTGATTTTCGGCAAATTCCCATTCCAGCCTGTCAGCAATGGGTTGCAGGTAGTCAATGTGTAAAGAAAGTGAATCGATGCTTTGATACCTGTCCACAAAGGATCCGGACAGGTCTGATTCACCGCTGGTTTCGGCTTGGCTCTCTTTGTGAAAGGCAATGGACTTAGATGCGAGCAGTTGATTCTGTTTGTTTATAACATCTATTTTTATGTTGTAATTACCGCCCGGAAGATCTCCAACCATGAATTTTCCGATAATGACATTTACCCTGCTCGCTTTTTTTCGAGAAAAACCTCTGAAGTTTGAAACAAGTTTCCCCCCATCATATTCTTCCACGTAATAGGTAATAAGGAATGCGCTGTCCAGACCAATAACCTTGTCTGCATTGTATAATTCTGTGTAAAATCCAATCTGGCTCAGGTCACCAGGAATAATTTCGGATGTATAGGGTAGAATCATGAACCCACTTTTTTGGAACATACCGGATTCGGTACTTGGTTCTGCGGATTGCGTTAATTCGATATCACTCAGGGTCAATAATTCTTCATTATAGTTGAGTTTAACACGTTCGACCGTTTCAAGTTCAGGATTGTCCGAATTCATGTCCTTTAATATAACTTTCATGTCATACTCACCATTTGATAGTGAAATTCGGTGCTGAATTAAAAAATTGGGAAGCGCATGGACCGTATCTCCAACAATCGGGCTATTCACAATAAATGAAGCGTCTTTCTTCAGTTTGCCTTCAACAAGAAATTGATAGTCAACACTAATCTCGCTGTAGTAACCGGAATCTCCTTTCTTATAACTGACCTTTTCACCATTGAAATACAGGTATATTTCTATGTAAGGACCACTTGAAGGACTGTAAAAAGTCGAATAGGATAATTGTGCCTGAATATTTGCCCAAGAATCCAGTGTCAGAAAGCAAAAGAGAGAAAAAATTAACAAGACGTTTTTCATCAAGAACAAAAATAAGAATAAACCATTCGGAAAAGGACGAAAATTTATAAACGGAAAATGTCCTATCCAAAATCAATTACTATTTTTGCCGCGGAGAAATGGCAGAGCGGTCGAATGCACTAGTCTTGAAAACTAGCGTACCGCAAGGTACCGGGGGTTCGAATCCC
>DNDT01000160.1 GCA_003487525.1 Flavobacteriales bacterium | reverse complement strand
AAAAAGACATTTAAATCAGGCAAGCGAAGTGGTCAACTCTCTGAAAGGCTAATAAAATAATGTTGTCAGGATTTTTCTCTGTGTTCAAAAAAGTTCATTATATCGAAACATTGAGATCGCTTGTGAAATACAATATTTTATCGTCTTATCTTTGCCGCTCAAAATTCTAATTTCCTCAAATGGCCGTTGTTATATTCTTTTTTGTTCATTGGTATGCCTCGTTGTTTTGCCAGACATTTTTTATGCACCGCTTTGCTGCCCATAAAATGTTCACAATGTCGAGAAACTGGGAACGTTTTTTCTATGTGATTTCCCTTGTTTTTCAAGGCAGTTCATATTTGAGTCCAAGGGCATACGCGGTAATGCACCGAATGCATCATGCCTATGCGGATACGGAAAAAGATCCGCATTCACCAAAATACGACAAGAACTTTTTTTCAATGATGATGCGAACGAGGGAAATATACAACGCGATTTATTTGCAAAAATACGATGTTGAAGAACGATTTCTGGGGAATCTCCCCGACTGGGATGCCTTTGATCGAATAGCTGACTCCTGGCTTATGCGAATTTTTTGGGGTGCACTCTATTTTTTTGTGTACTACTATTTGGATGCTCAATTGTGGATGTACTTTACCCTACTGCCGATTCAATGGGTGATGGGACCTTTCCACGGAGTAATCATCAATTGGTTCGCTCATTTATACGGAAACACCAACTTTAAAGTGGGAGATACATCAAAAAATCTATTCCCTGTCGACGTGTTAATGCTGGGTGAAGGCTACCACAATAATCACCACAAACGACCTTTAAATGCAAATTTTGGATATAAATGGTATGAACTTGATCCGGTTTATCCGTTCATCGTTTTATTTAAAACCTTGGGAATTATTAAAGTTAATGAAGTCCCATTATCGGTTAATTCCGAGCAGGTGAGAATGGATGTCAAGTGATCGGATCAGACAACCATCTTTAACTTCAATTCGTTATACAAGTACAACTTTCACAAACAACATCAGTAATAAATGACACCGGGAGAAGAAAAAATTACAAATGCGTTCAAGCAAAAGACATGGAATGAAATAAAAACCTCGGACTCCTGGCAAATTTTTAAAGTGATGTCAGAGTTTGTTGAAGGTTTTCAAAAACTAGCCAAAATAGGTCCATGCGTCACAATTTTCGGATCGGCCAGAACAAAGTCCACCGACAAGTATTACAAAATGGCGACCGAAATTGCGTTTAAGCTTACCCAAAAAGGGTACGGAATTCTTACCGGAGGGGGTGGCGGCATAATGGAAGCCGGAAACAAAGGAGCCAAAGCAGGTGGCGGAGTGTCAGTCGGCCTCAATATTGAACTTCCGTTTGAGCAGGAAGCCAATATTTACATTGACAAAGACAAGTTGTTGATGTTCGATTATTTCTTCGTTCGTAAGGTTATGTTCATGAAATACGCTCAGGGTTTTATCGTGATGCCGGGAGGATTTGGAACCATGGATGAGTTGTTCGAGGCGATCACGCTTATTCAAACAAAAAAGATTGGAAAATTTCCCATCATACTGGTTGGCGAAAAGTTTTGGTCGGGCATGATTGTCTGGGTAAAAGAAACCTTGCTGCAGGACAATAAAATAAGTGCCGAAGATTTGGATTTATTTACAATTGTCGACACGGCGGATGATGCCCTGGCGGAAATCGAGACTTTCTACAACAAGTATAATCTCAGTCCGAATTTCTAAGATAATAACAAGATAAAATCATACTTTTGCCCGCCTGCCCAGGTGGTGAAATTGGTAGACACGCAAGCTTGAGGGGCTTGTGCTCGTTTAGGGCGTGCTGGTTCGAGTCCAGTTCTGGGCACTAGTAAATCAATTCGCATACGCGATATTCAAGAGCGAGCAAATAAAAAGCTCGCTTTTTTATTTGTGAGAACTTGAAGATCGGCAAGCGCAGCTTGCGCGAATTGATTTGCAACTCGGCTAAACTGGCCCGATGAGGAGCGCAGCGACGAGTCAATCCAGTTAAAAGAAGAGGCGAATCGGGGAATTGTGTAATTTTTTGATTTGCAACTCGGCTAAACTGCTAAACTGGCCGTCTGAGTTTTGTCGACCGAAGGGAGAAAAACGAAGTCATTCCGGCTGGTACCATCAGAGAACCAAAATTGGTCCGAGACTTCAAAGTGAGCAAATGAAAAGCGTGCTTTTCTATTTGTGAACGCCTGAAGGCTCACGAGTGCAGCGAAACAATTTTGGTTTTGACCTTAGGGACCGATGGAAGTCCGAGTTTTGTTCGTCTACCGACGAAAAAACGAGGACAATCCAGTTTAGGGGGAGTNNATTCCCCGATTCCCCCTCTTTTCCCCCCTTAACCCTTTAACCCTTTCCCCCTATTTAATATATTTACCTCAGTATTTGAATGGAACTCAAAGAACCTTATAAACCAGAAGAATTTCAGGCCTATTTTAAAGCCAGATGGGAGTTTCTTCGAAAGCCTCTCGGTTTTCCCAAGGGAAGTGAAATAGACGATTTCGAGAATATAAGCCTTCACGTCATGGCGGTTGACCAAAAAGATAGTGTTTTAGGAGTGGGGAGATTGACCTACTTACCTTCCGGAGAGGGTCAAATCAGGTATATGGGAGTTGACGAGAAATTCAGAAACAAGAACGTTGGTGGAAGTATTTTAGCCTATCTCGAAAAAGAAGCGGTAAAAATTGGCCTGAATAGGATCTTTTTGAATGCGCGCAACGATGCAATTGCATTTTACAAGAAAAATGGATATGACGAAGCCGGAAAACCATTCAAAGGATTCGCCGAAATCCAACATGTCAGAATGGAAAAATCATTGGGCAGTCCTGAGATTTAATTGACTTTTCAAGAAACTGAGTACTTCCTTGCTTTCGCCCGCATTTAATTCCCTGCCAAAAAATATTTGCCTGCCCTTGAATTCAAAGGTAAGCCCCTCCTGCCCTACATTCCAGTAAGAACTATTCATTGTCTGCCAAAATGATTTATCCCGGTGTTCAACCATTCTTAGATTCTTCATCCATGAATGTTCAAACCGATGTGGAATTCCCCTTCCGGCAATGCAGTTTTCAATACTCATGTAATCATCGTCGAAGATGATTATTTCCTCACCATACTTTCTCCAGCGAAATGCATCAAATACTTTGTATTCAAAATAAATCCAGAAAGACAAAAGGATAATCAGGTAAATCACTAAGCCATCCTGTGCGGGGAAAAAAAATTGCGAGATAATCCCGAGTCCGGCAAGAGTCCATAGTATGAGCCAAATGGATAACATCAATTGCTTTTGTTGATCGCAATGGGCTTTTATGCTCAGTTTACGGTTTTTCTTATCAATGATTATTCTTTTATTTTTTGTCATATTCTTATAATTTGAACCTACCGTTCAGTATTACAAATCTCCTATATTTGTAAGCAGATAGCAAAAAACTTACCTTTATTTAAAATTGAGAGAAATGAATAAAAAAGTGCTGTTAATGTTCTTGGTTTTTGCGCTGGGATACACGCGTGTGATGGGTCAATCGATCAATAAGGAATTTGACAAAATGATTTTCTTGTTCATCGATGAGAAATACGAAAAATGTGCGAATATGGGAATTAAGTTCACAGAAGACGATGAACTGAGGAAAGACCCCATTCCCTATTTGTATGTCTCAATGTCAATGTTTGAAATTTCAAAGGACAGAACCCTGGACGAAAAACACCCTGATGCATTTAAAAATGCACTCAAATACGCATACAAATACCGAAAAAAAGACGACAAGGGCATTTATCTGGAAAAATACGAAGGGTTCCTGACCGCCTTAAAAGACAGCGCGAACAAATTGGGACAGTATTGGCTTCAGCAAGAACAATACAGAAAAGCATCCTCTACCTATCTTAATATCGTTCGATTTGATCCGGACGATCCAATCATGCAATTATGGGAAGGAATTAGCGAAATAAAGGCTAAAAATGTCGGTGAAGGAGAACGAAACATGACCCTTGCGATGGAAAAAATTGACGAAAATTTCCTGCCCGACAAGGTCGTATTATGGGTAAGTTCAAAAGGAATGGAAGAATACGCAGCTTACATGGAATACAAAGGGGACTACGCGGGCAAGAGAAAAGGGCAAAAAATGGCCGAGAAGTTCAAGAAATACAGTCCTGAAGAAATTGAACGACAGAAAAAACTCGAAGCAGAAAAAAACAAACCAAAACGAGAGGTCAAGTCTTTCGAAACGGATGACAATGCGGTAAAAAACCAAAAACCAAAGATCATCGGTACAAACGAAAATGCGGATGACGTCAAAAAAGAGCTCGAACGAATTGAGCAAGAACAAAAGGAAAGTAAACAACCCAAACGTCAGACAAAAACGTTCGAAAGCGACAACTAACCGATTGCCGGTTTTAAAGGCCCAATACCTTCTATAATTTAGTCCCTCATGAGGATTGATATATTAACCATATTGCCTCAGTTATTGTCAGGACCGTTTTCAGATTCCATACTGCAACGCGCACAGAATAAAGGACTCGTTGAAATTCATTTACACGACATTCGGGAGTACAGTCGAGACAAACACCATAAGGTAGACGACTATGCTTTTGGAGGCGGTGCGGGAATGGTCATGCAAATTGATCCGATTTACCGGTGCGTTGAAGTTCTTAAATCGGAAAGGGAATACGATGAGGTAATATATATGACGCCGGATGGTCATCGCCTGGATCAGAAAGAATGCAATGAACTTTCCCTAAAAAAGAACCTCATGATTCTTGCCGGCCATTACAAGGGGGTAGATGAACGAGTCAGAGAATTACTTATTACCAGAGAAATTTCGATTGGTGATTACGTGCTTTCGGGTGGCGAACTGGCTGGAGCCGTGCTAAGCGACGCCGTTATTAGGCTAATTCCTGGAGTGTTGAACGATGAAACTTCTGCCCTGAGTGACTCGTTCCAGGATAATCTGCTCTCGCCTCCGGTTTATACCAGACCGGCCAATTATAAAGGACACAAGGTTCCTGAAATTCTCACTTCGGGCAATACAAGGGCGATTGAAGAGTGGCGACACGAGAAATCCCTGGAACGGACCAAAGCAAGAAGACCGGATCTGTTGGAAGATTAATATTTAACTTTTGGAGTATTGTCATTTCACAAATTAATAGNNAATTTTCTAACGAATTAAACGTCATGGACAAAATCAAGCAATTGGAAGGAGAGCTTAACAACATTACTACTCATCCCGATTTTAGAGCTGGAGATACAATTTCAGTTGCATACAAAATAATTGAGGGTAGCAAAGAGCGAATTCAACAGTTTCAGGGTGTTGTTCTGCAACGCCGAAACTCAGGTGCCGGCGAGACGTTCACGGTTCGTAAAATTTCGGGTGGAATTGGTATTGAACGTATCATTCCCCTGCATTCTCCCTTTATCGAGAGCATCAAAGTCGTTCGAAAAGGTTCGGTTAGACGAGCCAGAATATTCTATCAAAGAGAACGTACCGGAAAAGCTGCCAGAATCCCGGAGAAGAGAATGAAAATGGCGAAAAACGATTCGTCCGAATCTTAATATACCTTTCCCGGATTTAGAATACCTTTTGGATCAAGGGCAGTTTTAATTGCTTGCTGAACACTCATTTGCTTTTCGTCAAATGCAATGTCCAGAAATTCTTTTTGAACCAGACCAATTCCGTGTTCGCCGGATAAGGTACCGCCAAGTGAAACGCACAATTCAAAAATTTCCCTGATTCCCTTTTTGACCGTTACCTGCCACTGCTCTTCACTCATATCTTCTTTTAAAATGTTCACATGAAGGTTTCCATCCCCCGCATGACCGTAACAAACCGAATTAAATCCATACTTTTTTCCAATGGATTTCACGCCGTTCAGCAGTACAGGCAACTCGGCCCTCGGAACAACCGTGTCCTCCTCCTTGTAGAGTGATTTAGACTTTACCGCTTCACCCAAAGATCTTCTCAATCTCCACAAGTTATCTTTTTGTGCTGCCGAATCTGCAAAAAGTATCTCACCGCAATCGTAATTCTCCAAAACCGAATAAATTAATTCAACATCCCTCATTAACTCATCTTCCCAATTTCCGTCAACCTCTATCAACAAATGGGCTTCAATTCCTTCCTCCGAAATAAGCTCGGGACTGTTTAAAAATGCACTCCCCATGATAAGCGCATCTCTCTCGATAAATTCCAGTCCGGATGGTGTGATACCCTTCTGGAAAATGGCGGACACAGCCTCGCAGGCCTTTTCTCCCGATCTGAACGGGACCAGCATGAGCATGTCACGTCCGGGTTTGGGAATTAACCGAAGCACCGCCTTGGTGATTATCCCCAGTGTGCCTTCGCTGCCTACCATAAGCTGCGTCAGATTATAACCGGTGGCATTTTTCAGCACATTGGCACCTGTCCATATCAGATCTCCGTTGGCCAGCACAACTTCGAGATTAAGCACATAGTCTTTTGTCACACCATATTTAACCGCTTTGGGGCCTCCCGAATTTTCCGCAATGTTTCCGCCAATAAAGCAACTTCCTTTGCTTGCCGGATCAGGCGGGTAAAACAATCCCTTTTCTTCCACGGCTTCCTGCAATACCTGTGTTATCACGCCCGGTTCGGTGGTCACCTGAAGATTTCGCTCATCAATTTCAAGAATGCGATTCATTTTTTCAATACTGAGCGATATTCCGCCGGGAATCGGTATGGCACCTCCGCTGAGGCCTGTCCCTGCTCCTCTGGGAGTGACGGGAAGCAGATGGTCATAGCAATATTTCATAACACCGACTACTTCATCGGTTGACCGAGGAAATAACACAATTCCGGGCGGCGATGATATATCTTCTGTTTCGTCCGAGCCGTATTTCAACAAGGTGTCCATTTCAATTGAACACCCCTTTTCCCCCAATAGGTGCTTAAAAAATTCAATATCCTGAACGTCCAGGGACTTATATTCGTTATTCTTCTCGGTCATTGTGATAAACGGTCCATCTCTTTCTGTAAAAATATTTAAATTCGGCCACCGTATAAATACTTATTCCTAATTCATGAAAAGAAGCATTTTACTAGTTGCAATATCAATTGTTGTATTTCATATTTCAAACCTCTATGCAGGTGAAATCACACTCGAAAAAATATTCTTAAAAGGGACATTCAGTCAGAAATATGTTTCCGGTCTTAAATCGATGCAGGATGGATGGCATTATACCATGCTGGAATCTGTCAACAATGTACAGCAGATAAACAAGTACGATTACGAAGAGGGAAAATTAAAAGCCAATTTACTCAGTGATCTGAAGGATAAAAACGGGACCTCCATTCGAATCGAGTCGTATGAATTGTCCATGGACGAACAAAAAATTCTGATTTCAACAAATAGTGAACACATATACAGACATTCTAGAAGAAGTGAATACTATGTCTATGATATTGGTAAAAAAAGTGTGGTTCAAATAGGAAAAGACAAGTTTCAGTTGGCTCAATTCTCTCCCGATGGAAATTACGTTTCGTTTGTGCGGGAAAACAACATTTTCATGTACAATTTATCAAGCGGAAAAGAACAGGCTGTCACCACAGATGGAAAGATGAATGAAATTATTAACGGTGCCCCCGATTGGGTTTACGAAGAAGAATTTACATTGGTGAGAGCTTATCAATGGTCCAGGGATTCAAAATACCTTGCGTATTACAAATTCAATGAGTCGCAGGTCAAAGAATTCAGTTTTCCGATGTATGGCACCCTTTATCCCGTAAATTATGTTTATAAATATCCGAAAGCAGGCGAGGATAATTCTGTTGTTGAAATTTACATGTACAATCTTTCTCAAAACAGTTCTTCGAAAGTAAAAATAAGTGACCCCTATGAGTATGTTCCAAGAATTCAATGGACATACACGCCAAATATATTGTCCATCCAATTGATGAACAGACTGCAGAATTACAACAGCATTGAATTTGCAAATGCTGAAACGGGAGAGTCTCATTCCATTTATGAAGAATACAGCAACACCTACCAGGAAGTGAATGACTTGATATTCCTGAAGGACGGTATGGGTTTCTTGAGGATGAGTGAAGAATCCGGTTTCAACAATGTCTATTATCATGAATACCGTGATCTTACGGTTATGACGTCTGCCGACGGAACAAAAGGCCGGCCACTGTTGATAAACAAACCCGGAATTACCGTTACCAGCTTAATAGGCTATCACGATGAAAGCATGACTGCGTACATGCAGGTAACGGATGTAAATAAGCCACAGGAACGAAAATACCTGAGGGCCAGAATTCAGGAAAACGTGGTTGAACAAGTCAATCTTCCCGAAGGATCAGGTAGTGTCGAAGGAAGTGAATCGCTTCGATACATGATTAGTTACATAAGCAATGTCAACCATGCAATGACTGTCAGTATTCACAATAGTGAAGGGGATTTGGTGAGAAACCTGGAAGACAATCAGGCTTTGATGGATACGGTGAACAAATACAACTTTTCAACCAAGGAATTTTTCAAATTCAATAACCGAAATGGCGATGAATTGGTTGGATGGATGATTAAGCCAAAAGGATTCAAACCAACTATTAAGTATCCAGTTTTAATGTATGTCTATGGCGGTCCGGGTTCACAAACCGCGACAAACAGCTGGGGAGGTTCGAACGACGCATGGTATCAGTACCTGGCTGCAAAGGGATATATCATCGTTTCGGTGGATAACAGAGGAACCGGGAATCGCGGAAAGACATTCAGGGACTGCACCTACGGTCAGTTGGGAAAACTTGAAAGTGAAGACCAAATTGATGCCGCCAAATACCTTGCTTCCCAGGAATATGTCGATGGAAGCCGAATAGGAATCTGGGGATGGAGTTATGGAGGATACATGTCAACACTTTGCCTGGCCAAGGGAAATGATGTGTTTAAAATGGCAATTGCCGTCGCCCCAGTGACCAACTGGAGGTATTACGACAGCATTTACACCGAACGATATATGGGACTTCCCTCCAAAAATGGAGAATCTTACGATGAAAACTCACCAATAAATCACGTTGGTGATATCAAAGGCAAGTTTTTATTGATTCATGGAATGGCAGATGACAATGTTCATTTTCAGAATACCGCTGAATTAATCGAAGCCATGGTTCAAAAAAATGTTGACTTTGATTTGGGCATCTATCCCAATAAGAATCACGGTATATATGGTGGAAATACAAGATATCACCTGTACAACAAGATGAATAATTTCATCCTTGAAAACCTTTAATTCAGGGATTCGTCTCAGGGTATTTCATTTTTTCTACATTTGGGAAATTCAATCTAACAGATAATTATGACAACAGCTACTGCCTCAGGGCATCCAAAGGGACTCTTTGTCCTTTTCTTCTCAGAAATGTGGGAACGATTTTGCTATTATGGAATGAGGGTGCTTTTAACCCTGTATCTTGTTAAATCATTAATGAACGGTGATGCTGAGGCTGCCCTGATTTATGGGGCCTACACTGGATTAGTTTATGCTGCTCCGATATTGGGAGGCAGATTGGCAGATAGATACCTTGGATATCGATATGCGGTAATCTTGGGTGGTCTTATGATGGCCTTGGGCGAATTCATAATACTCGGTGGAAGTCAGACAATACTTATGATAGGCATGGGTGCTTTGATTGTTGGAAACGGTTATTTTAAGGCCAATATTTCAACAATAGTCGGGAAATTATACGAAGATGGAGATGCACGAAGAGATTCGGGTTTTACCATTTTCTATATTGGCATTAACATGGGTGCCTTAATGGCTACAACCATCGTTGCTTTTGTTGGTGAAACCTATGGTTTTAAGTACGGATTTGGATTGGCCGGCCTGGGAATGCTGACAGGTATTGCAATATTCTTCAGTGGCAGGGCGAGGTTTGCCATGGCCCCTGGAGTTGATTTTCGTGAAGAAGGATTGAAAAAAGTAATTGGCCCGATTAACAACATTCAAGCCATCACAGTCGGCTCATTTCTATTGATTCCATTGTGTTACGTGTTAATTCTTCAAAATCAGATTCTGGACTACCTTCTTTTGGGCCTTTTTATTTATGTATCATGGTCGTTGATAGTGGCAGGCAAAGAAGCTGATATCACGGACGCAAAAGCCATATGGAAAGACAGAATGATTGCCTTAATTATCTTCATGATTATCAACATCTCTTTCTGGGCATGTTTTGAACAGGCCGGAACCTCTTTAACTCTTTTTGCCGATAGAAATGTGGATAGAGAAATTATGGGTTGGATAATGCCTGCTTCCATGACTCAGTTTTTCAATCCTGCATTTATCATAATATTTGGTTCCATTTTTTCTGTAATGTGGGTTAAGCTCTCAAAAATGGGCAGAAATCCAAGTATTCCGATGAAATTTGCATTTGGCATTTTACAACTAGGGTGCGGATTCTTACTGGCTCAGGTTGGTTTTATGTTTGTGAACGAATCGATGCAGGTTCCATTATTAACCCTTTTATTTTTGTATTTACTTCATACAACGGGTGAGTTGTTTCTTTCTCCGATCGGACTATCGATGGTAACAAAACTTGCTCCTAAAAATATCGCCGGAACTGCCATGGGTGCTTGGTTTTTAAGTTTTGCCATTGCGAATTACGTTGGTGGTAAAATTGCAACGTTGACCGGTGGTCACAGTGATTCAGGAGAAGTATTAAGTGCTGCAGAAGGACTTGACAAATATCTGAGTGTGTTCACAACAATTGGACTAGTGCTACTCGGCATTTCAGTATTGATCATGCTAATTAACAGGCCACTTAAAAAGCTCATGCATGGAGTGGTTTAAAAACCAGTAATATATTACGGCAGAGGCCTCCGTTAATGGGGGCCTTTGTTATTTAAAATCTGCTTAACTTTGAACCATGAGACTTGGTTTTTTCTTTTTTGCATTCATTTTTATGGCGAACGTTTCACTGGGACAGGACAAAATCCAATGGATGGATATCGAAACGGCCCAGGAAGCGAATAAAAAAGAGCCTCGAAAATTTATTGTCGACGTTTACACAAACTGGTGCGGATGGTGTAAGAAAATGGATGCCGGAACCTTTTCCAATCCAAACATCGTGAAGTACATTAATGAAAATTACTACGCGGTTAAATTCAATGCCGAATCCAAGGACTCTGTTCAGTTCAACGGCAAGGTATATGTAAACAGAAACCCAAGCATGCGCAAGTCAACCCACGAACTGGCTTCAATCGCGGCTGTCGGGGGTCGATTGTCTTACCCAACCATTGTATATATTGACGAAAATCTGAATCTATTGAGTCAGGTACCGGGTTTTTTTGACGCGAAGGGAATAGAACCTATCATTCACTTCTTTGCAGAGGAGGCATACAAGAATAGCTCCTGGCAAGACTATCAGTCAACGTTTAAGAGCAGCTTTCAGTAAGGAATAATTCTTGAATTTTTTGTTTTCGGAATTATTTGCTTTCTTGTATGTCAAATTTTAAATCTCTTTAAATGAATATTTACGTAGGCAATATTTCTTATAATTCTTCCGAAGAAGATTTGGGAAATCTATTTTCAGAATATGGTGTAGTTAATTCAGTCAAAATTGTTATCAATAAACATACCGGAAGATCCAAGGGGTTTGGGTTTGTGGAAATGGCCAGTGACGAGGAAGGCAGCAAGGCTGTCGAAAGTTTGGACGGTTATGACTTAAATGGAAGAAACCTGCGTGTTGACAAAGCCAATGATCGCGAGGAGAAAACATCGACTCCTTCTGAATAATCGTAGTAGCGAATGATTTTAAAATCCTCTGTTGCACGCTAACAGGGGATTTTGTGTTTTATGCCATTTGTTCGGGTTCTGGTGTCCTTGTCAGAATAAAAGCTGTATAAATCCGGGCATCAAACACCACAGAAAGATACCTTTGCACGACAACTGATCGTCTCTGATGTTGCAGGGTAACGGGAATTGTTCACGAAGAAATTTTCATTATTCGCCCTGCGATTGAAATGAAATGAAAAAAGTACTTATTATCTCATATTACTTCCCTCCCTGTAACCTAACGGGAGCAAACAGAATTGCAAGTTGGGCCGAATATTTGCATTTGTTTGGGTATTATCCGGTCATTGTAACGCGTAGCTGGAATATTCCGATCAGCACGCCTGAAGACGTTCTTCGATCTTCCGGATCGGAAATTATTACCGAAAAAAATGATTGTTATACCGTACATTACCTTCCCTATAAAGCAAGCCTGCGTGATCGATTATTCACTTCGGAAAAGAAACTTGGCAAAACATTGAGTAAGTTCTTCTCTTTAATCAATCTGATTACACAAAACTTTTCTAACCATTCGATACCGTATATTAACCTCTATTATTTCAGCAAAGAACTGCTCAGCAAAGACAGAAGCATCGATAAACTTATTATCTCGGGAGACCCCTTTGTTCAATTTAAATTCGGCTATCGGTTGCACAGGCAATTCGGCATTCGGTGGATTGCAGACTACAGAGACGGCTGGAATACCCAGGAATTGGAAATTGAAACAGGATTCATGCACCGGCTCATCCGACTGTGGGACCGAAGGAGTGAAAAAAAATGGGTTCAGACTGCCTCCTTTATCACTTCTGTTTCTGACACATATACAAGCGATATAAGCCGTTTTGTCAATGTAAAAGGCGAAACCATTCTGAATGGATACCTTGAAAAAGACCTGATTTACGCAACCGGAATCCCCAATAAAGATCGTTTTACCCTTGCATATTCAGGCGCACTTTATAATTCTCAGCGAATTGAGATTTTTCTGGAAGGATACAAACGATTTATTGACCTGCTTCCGGGTGATGCCCGGTGTGAGTTACATTTTATTGGATTGAAATTCGATGTGAAACAATCAAAAAGAATAGAAGAATTAATGGAAGGGTATGACCAATATGTGACTCTTGGCGAGCGCGTAAGCAGGGTCGAATCACTTGAATACCTCGGTCAGGCACACCTTCTTCTGCTCACCGGATATGAAAAACGGAAAGGCATTCCGGGCAGTAAATTATTTGATTACCTGGCACTGGACAGACCGATACTTATTTGTCCGACGGACAGCGACATCATGGAGAAAATTCTGTTGGAAACAAACAAAGGAATTATAGCCAATACAGCTGAAGATGTCACCCGTATCTTGCAATCCCAATACAATCTGTTTTTGGAAGGACATGACAGGCCGGCATCTGACCATCCGTCGGAAAAAGTATCCAGGTACTCCAGAAAAAATAGTACCGCCACGCTGGCAAAATTGCTGGATCAATTATAATTGCATCGTCTTTGGTTAGAGCAAATGAATGGAAAGATCGCAATAGTAGACTACGGAATGGGAAACCTGAGTTCCGTGCACAAAAAAGTGCAACGCCTCAATGCGCATCCATTTGTTACCTCGGACCCTGGTGAATTGCTGACTGCGGATAAAATTATTCTTCCCGGAGTCGGTCATTTCAGGAAAGCCATGAATAATCTGGAAGAACTCAAGCTTCTTCCGATTCTGAATGAGATAGTTATCGATAAAAAAATTCCCATTTTGGGTATTTGTCTTGGAATGCAACTGATGGCAAGACACAGTGATGAGGGAAATGTCAATGGCATCGGCTGGATTGATGCTGACATAAAGCACTTCAGCATCAGGGATAAGCTGAGTTTTAAAGTTCCCCACATGGGATGGAATCAGGTTAAATTCATGAAGGAGAGTGCATTGTTAAAAGGAATTCCAGAGTTTTCAGAGTTTTACTTTGTGCATTCGTACCACCTGATCGTGAATGACCAATCTGTCTCATTGACAGAAACTAAATACGAGTATCCATTCATTTCCGCTATTGAAAAAGAAAACATTTATGGTGTACAGTATCATCCTGAAAAAAGCCATGAATCAGGTGAAAAAATGTTGCAAAATTTTATCCAAATCTGATGTTCAGGCCTAGAGTCATACCTGTACTGTTGCTCAAAGACAAAGGACTCGTTAAATCGATTGGATTTAAAAATTACACCTATATAGGTGATCCAATAAATGCCGTAAAGATTTTTAACGATTCAAAGGCCGACGAATTGGTGTTTCTTGACATCGAAGCGAGTAAAAAGAAACAAACCATTTCGGTTGATTTTGTAAAAATCCTTGGGGATGAAACCAATATGCCATTTTCGGTGGGCGGGGGAATCAGAACATTGGGAGATATCCAGAAGCTGATCGCCGCCGGAGCCGAAAAAGTAATTATCAATTCATACGCGGCGCAAAATCCGGATTTCATCAAGGAAGCAACCACCCATTTTGGTTCGTCAACCATAACTGTTTGCATCGACGTAAAAAATGATTTTCTGGGAAAACCGAGAACCTGGACTCAGGGTGGAAAAAAGTCTTCCAAATATTCACCCATTGACTTTGCCAGAATCATGCAGGACAATGGTGCAGGTGAACTGATCGTCCAGTCCATTAAAAGGGATGGGGCAATGCAAGGGTATGATTTGGCGTTACTCGGTGAAATTTCAAAATCCGTGTCAATCCCGGTCGTTGCATTGGGAGGAGCGGGAAGTCTCAGGGACATGACGGAAGCTTATTTTCAATGTCATGTAAATGCACTGGGAGCCGGAAGTCTCTTCGTATATCAAAGTCGAAAAAAAGGTGTCCTGATAAACTATCCGGTCAGGCAGGAGGTACTCAGTGCCTTTCAAATAGTAAGCGGGTCTTCGGAGAATCCATGAGCATTTAGTCCGGGTAAATCACGTATTTTTGAACATCTCTGGCTTTTCTCAAATGAACACAAGACCCTATCAAATTTGTAACAGATGTGTGCTTGACACATCCGATCCGGAAATTGTTTTTGATGAAAACGGCAATTGCAATCATTGCAGCGAATACGTTGATCGCATTTCAAATTTGGTCTATCAGGGTCAGTCCAGCGACAATCAATTGATTTCTATTGTCAACCGAATCAAAGAAAAGGGGAAGCGAAAAGAGTACGACTGCATCATCGGAATCAGTGGAGGTATTGACAGTTGTTATGTCGCTTACAAAGCAAAAGAACTTGGTCTTCGGCCACTTGCAGTGCACATGGACAACGGCTGGAACACCGAAGAAGCGGTAAGCAACATAAAAAAAGTCTGCTCCAAACTGGATATTGATTATCAAAGTGTCGTCCTTGACTGGGAAGAGTTTAAGGACATTCAATTGTCGTTTCTCAAAGCGTCCATCGTAGAAATTGAGATACCCACTGACATTGCGATACTTGCCGCTTTGCACAAGGTTGCGGCAAAGTACCGGGTCCGGTATATAATCAGCGGGGGAAATTACGCCACAGAAGGATTATTGCCGGAAAGTTGGTTTTATAATCCCAAGGATTCCAAACTTCTCAAGGCCATTCATCGTCAATTCGGGACCAAAAAAATGACGACTTTCCCCACCTTTGACTATAAAAAAGAGATGTACTACAAATTTGTCAAGGGAATAAAAATCGTCTACCTATTGAATTACCTTCCGTTCTCCAAAAACGCGGCAATGTAGGTTCTTGAAAACGAACTGGATTGGAAATATTACGGGGGCAAGCACTATGAATCGAAATTCACTGGATTTGTCCAGTCGTACATCCAACCGGAAAAATTCAATGTCGATTATCGTCGGGCGACGTTTTCGACACAAATATGCACCGGTGAGATGACCCGCGATGAAGCCCTTGAAATACTAAAGTCCAAACCTTTTGATCCCAATAAAATTGAATCCGAGAAAGAATACATCAGCAAAAAACTTGGAATAACACCTTTGCAGTTTGACGAGATAATGAAACGACCTAAAAAATCTTACAGGGATTATCCAAACAACGAGAAACTGCTGAGGTTTGTTTACGGGATGTACAGGTACTTTTTTAACTAAAAAGTACCGGATAATTTTGACGACAGAACCAAGATTAACTTACGCCGTNNTCCGGGCACCGGTGTAATATAGGAGCACAAGGGAGCCACCTCTTCAAAATCAACGTCTCCCTGCAGGCGGTAGCCGGATTTTTTTGAGCTGTCCTCTACTCTTGTGATACCGACGTCAATGACAACCGCCCCTTTTTTTACCATGTTTCCCTTGAGAAACTTAGCCTGACCAAGTGCAGCGATGATAATATCGGCATCCCTTGTGTACGATGCCAAATCCACTGTTCGGCTATGCGTAAGCGTAACGGTGCAATTTCCTATTTTGGTTTTTCTGGCCATCAACACACTCATTGGCAAGCCGACGATGTGGCTTCGGCCTATAACCACACAATGTTTGCCACTGGTTTCGATATTGTAATGTTCGATTAATTTCAAAATACCCAAAGGAGTAGCGGATATATAGGTTGGAAGATCGAGCATCATTTTACCCAGGCTGGCTGGATGAAATCCATCGACGTCTTTTTCGGGATCAATCGCCATAGTGATTTTTTGTTCGTCCATGTGTGATGGGAGCGGCAATTGCACTATAAATCCATCGATATCTGAATCATTGTTAAGATTATCGACCACTTCCATTAATTTCTCCTGAGCAGTATCGGCAGGAAGCTCAATCAGGGTTGAATTGAAACCCACCAACTCGCAGGCTTTTACCTTGCCCGAAACATAGGTGCGGCTTGCACCATCCTCTCCGACAAGAACTGCCGCCAGATGGGGCTTTTTTATCCCTTTCGCCAATAACTCTTTTACCTCAAGGGCAATTTCCTCTTTGATTTTATCCGATACTTTTTTTCCTTCTATTAGTTCCATAAGTCCTATTTGGGTTGATTGGGCATTTTAGGCATATTTCGCATCATCTTAGCCAAATTTTGCTTGTTGCCCATTAGTTTCATTACTTTACTTGTTTCGCCAAACTGCTTCAGCAACTTATTGACTTCCTGTAAATTAGTTCCACTGCCATCGGCAATTCGTTTGCGGCGACTTCCATTGATAATCTTGGGATTCGTCCGTTCTTCGTGTGTCATGGAATGAATAATGGCCTCAATGTGTTTGAACGCATCGTCGTCTATGTCCAAATTTTTAACCGCCTTACCCACTCCGGGAATCATTCCAAGAAGGTCTTTGACATTGCCCATCTTTTTTATCTGATGGATCTGGTCAATGAAATCATTAAAATCAAATTGATTTTTTGCAATTTTCTTCTGAAGCTTTCGTGCTTTTTCTTCATCAAAATGCTCCTGTGCTTTCTCCACAAGGGTGACGACATCTCCCTTTCCGAGAATCCGATCAGCCATCCTGGCCGGGTGGAACACGTCCAGTGCATCCGGTTTTTCACCCGTACCGACAAATTTTAACGGCTTGTTTACCACCGATTTAATGGAGAGTGCGGCTCCGCCCCTTGTGTCACCATCGAGTTTGGTCAGCACAACACCGTCAAAATCAAGCCTCTCATTAAATGCCTTGGCCGTGTTCACGGCATCCTGACCCGTCATGGAGTCTACCACAAACAAGGTTTCGCCCGGGTTAATCGCCTTTTTGATATCGGCGATTTCATTCATCATGGTTTCATCAATGGCCAGTCGTCCGGCTGTATCCACAATCACGACATTGTGACCCTTCGTTTTTGCTTCCGCGAGACCTCTCTTAACCACACTTACGGCATCCTTGTTCTCCTTGTCCGAATAGACGGGCACTCCCACCTGTTCCGCAAGCACATGAAGCTGATCGATCGCAGCCGGTCTGTAGATGTCTGCCGCAATTAAAAATGGCGATTTGCCTCTTTTGTTCTTTAAAAGATAGGCAAGTTTTGCGGTAAAGGTTGTTTTACCTGAACCCTGCAATCCGGCAACCAAAATGATGCTGGGATTTCCTTTAAGGTTTATTTCCGCATTTGCACCACCCATGAGTTCAATCAACTCATCGTGGGTAATCTTAATCAATAACTGACTTGGTGAAACTGAAGTAAGAACCTGCTGTCCCAGCGCTTTAGCTTTTACCCTGTCGGTGAATTCTTTGGCGATTTTAAAGTTGACGTCGGCGTCAAGCAAGGCCTTCCGAACCTCCTTGAGTGTTTCGGCAACGTTAATTTCTGAAATTTGACCCTGGCCCTTTAGCAGTTTAAAAGCCCTTTCTAACTTATCGGTAAGATTGTCGAACATACATTAAAAAATAAATGCCAAAATTAAGGAATTGAGAGCTAAGGTCTACATCCGATCAGGCACCGTTATTCCAAGCAACTGCATTGCATCCTTGATTTGTCTGGCAACGCACTCAGAAAGATATAATCTGAACTTTCTTTTTTCACCATCCTCTTCTTTCAGTATTGGAATCGTCTGGTACATAAAATTATACCCTTTCACCAGTTCATAACAGTAATTGGCCAGGTGAGCCGGGTTCAGCTCTTTCACAGCTGTTTCCAGTACTTCACCATAGCGGTATAAATCGTGTACAATGTTCTTTTCCGTTTCGGATATGTCTATGTTCAAGTCTATCTCATTGGAAACATTATCCGCTTTTGACAACAAGGTCTTTATGCGGGCGTGCGTGTACTGAATGAAGGGCCCTGTGTTACCGGCAAAATCAATCGATTCTTCCGGATTGAAAGTAATTTGTTTCTTGGGATCTACCTTAAGGATGTAATACTTGAGTGCACCAAGTCCTATAACCGAATACAATTCCTCCTTTTCTTCTTCGGAAAAATCGTCAAGCTTTCCGAGTTCTTCTGCCTTTGACCTTGCTGTATCTCTCATTTCTTCTATCAGATCATCGGCGTCAACCACCCTTCCCTCTCTTGATTTCATCTTGCCTGTCGGCAATTCCACCATACCGTAAGACAGGTGCTTGCATTCTTCGGCCCAGGCATAACCCAGTTTCCTGAGGATTATAAAAAGCACCTTAAAGTGGTAATTCTGTTCATTCCCTACCGTATAAATCAATTGCTTCAATGCGGGGAAATCCCTGAACCTCAGTATGGCCGTACCGATGTCCTGTGTCATATAGACCGAAGTTCCGTCAGCTCGTATCAACACTTTTTTGTCAAGGCCTTCATCGGTCAGGTCTACCCAAACAGAACCGTCTTTTTCACGATAAAAAATCCCGCTTTCGACTCCTTTTAATACCTCCTGTTTTCC
>DNDT01000196.1 GCA_003487525.1 Flavobacteriales bacterium | reverse complement strand
CGGGTATTTACGGCCTGGTTCATTTTAAAAACACGGCAGTCGGAATCATTCCTCTGGATGAAAACTACAATACTTGGATCGTCGGTCAATACCGATATACCTTGAGTCAATACAGCTGGGAAATCCCTGAGGGAGGTGGAAAAATTGGAATAGATACCCTTGAAAGTGCCAAAAGAGAATTGCTTGAAGAAACAGGCATAAAGGCCAAACATTGGGAAGAAATACTTCGCCTGGATTTAAGCAACAGCGTTACGGATGAACAGGGAATTGTATACGTAGCCAAAGGTCTGTCTTTTCATGAGCCCCAACCCGACGACGATGAACTACTGGAAATTAAAAAGCTGCCTTTTTCAGATCTGTTTGAAATGGCAATGCGAGGAGAGATATCAGATGGACTTGCGCTGGCAGCCATTTTCAAAGCGCAATGGCTTATACAAAAGGGTTTGATTTAGAAATATACAGGGTGAAAAACAAACTCACCTTTGGAATTATACTCCAATGTGGGCATGGGCACCTTGATCAGATTGAGAAAAAAGAACACACTTCGAACAAATTTGTTTTTCGATTCTATGCGATCGAAATCAACATCAAGTGTAAGAAAATAGCGTCTGTACCGTTCAATATCGGGTAACCTTTCTCCGGTATTATTATAATCCGGATTTTCCTTGCCTCCCAACATTCCATAGGCCCCGTATCCACCGGCAATATTTAACCACTTCGGAACGATGTGATGTCCTTTAAAAAATGATCTGTAATTGGCTGAAAACCAGTAAGTATGGCCATTATAGTCTTTGATGATACGTTCCATGTCTCCGCTTCCCAAATGTTCCGGTCTTAATTGTGCAAGAGGTGTCGGATTGTAAGAAAACTTCATGGTTACCACCTGACTTCCTGCCCAGAGTTGCTGACCGATAAAAAGCATGCTTCCAAAGGCATTGGCCGCTACATCACCCACTGAAAGACCCCACTGCTTGTAGTGTCCATCTAGAATTTCAACCGATGAAAGAAACAGAAACCCATATGATCCTCCGAACCAGATTGCTTTTTTTCGATCGATTCCGGTCCACATCAAGGACTTGTATCCACCTTTACCCATAATGTACGAGGTATAAGCATGACCAAACTTATCGACCTGCATCCATCCCTGATTGTCATCGAACAAATGAAAATAGGTTTTGTCGTAGTTGTCATACCAAATGGTGGACAAACCAAAAAGAGTGCCGGCATAAAACACCGCCCCTCCTACCGTTACCAATTTAAGCCTGGTCGGGTTATAAGGCCGCTGTTCATCCGGTTCCGTTTTCTGCGCCATGCAATATTGGACAGCCAACAGGCAAATTAGCAGGATAATTTTAAAAGGAAAGGCACGAAGCCAATGTATCATAGGTCAAATTTATTCAATTCTCGATGCGTTGTAAACGAACCATAATATCCCATGAAAGGCACATACAAAAGACAAAAACGACATTAAACGAAAGTAAGTGTTTAATAACCGAATAATCATGGTGTTTGGAATAAGCTTTGTGACATGATAAACATTATTCGTAATAATAAACCTTAATGGTACAAACGTATGAAGCACATTAATAACACCGTAAATCTAATTGGAAATCTGGGTATGGATCCGGAAGTTAAAAAACTTGATGATGGAAAGTCCATGGCGCGATTTTCACTGGCAACTTCTGAAGTATATAAAAATGCATCGGGAGAGCAGGTAAAAGATGCTCAGTGGCATCAGATTGTTGCCTGGGGAAAAACCGCAGAAATTGTGGAGAAATACCTTAAAAAGGGAAGTAAGGTTGCCGTGGAAGGCAGGTTAAACAGCCGAAAATACGAAACGGACAAAGGTGAAAAGAAATATTTTACCGAGGTGGTCATCAATGAATTGATGATGCTGGATGCCAAAAAAGATTAAGGGTTTAAAGGTGTCGGTGAAAATCGGCACCTTTTTTTTTAGTCCAGCAACTTTTGACGAAGCATAAACTCGAGTTGTTTATTCGCAATCAAAAGACTTTCATTAAGTTTTTTGTTTTCTTCCCTCAGGATATATACCTCATACGCATTTTGAATAATTGACTGAAGTTCATCTTTGTCCCATGGCTTCGTTACATACCTGTAAACATTCCCTTTGTTGATGGCGTCAATTACTNNGCTTGAATATTTGAAAATGCCGTGATTAATATACGAATGGTATCAGGGTGTTTTTTTAGAATGGATTCAAAAAATTCGACGCCTGTAACCTCAGGCATCCGCTGGTCTGAAAGCACGACCTGAATCGTTTCATCCTCAAGTATTTTCTCCCCTTCTTTGGCTGTTCTGGCTATGAATACATTAAAAATCCTCCTGTAATTCGCCTGGAAAGCTTTCAGGTTGATTACTTCATCATCAACGTAAAGAACATTTATGCTCTTTGTTTCATAATCCTTGTTCCTATTTTCAGGATGAAGACTTTCATTAAGTGTATCTGTATTCAAATCNNGTGGTAAAAAACGGATCAAATATCCGTTCCTTTGTTTCGCTATCCATACCGATACCTTCATCAATAATGGAGATTTTGACTCCTTCCTTGAGGTCTTCTGTGCGAATAGTAATTTTTCCGGTTCCGTTTTCTTTGGCTTTAACGGCCTGAATCGAATTATTAATAACATTCATGAATACCTGATTGATTTTGCCTCCATAACACTCCAACTCCTTTATGTTATTCAATTCAAGTTGGATGTCGATCCCTCTTGCCAGTTCCCCCTTTAACAAATTCAAGGTGGAAGAAATTCCTTCATTGATATCAACCACTTTAATTCCGATATCATCCAAATGCGAAAAATTCCGAAGGCCCCTGACTATTTCTTCTGTTCTGTGAGCGCCTTCCTTTATCCCATTTATTATTTCGGTCGTTTCCTCAATTACATAATTTAAATCAACCTCCTTTTTGTATGCTTCCACCTCCTTGATTAAATCGCCGAGTTCCTCCTTTTTCTGTTTTGCCAGAACCTCATACTTATCCACCAACATTAAAATTTCGTTTATATTCTGTTTTAATGGTTCTATGTTTGAGGTAACAAAGTTGATGGGATTATTAATTTCGTGTGCAATACCTGCCGTCAACTGACCAAGTGATGCCATCTTTTCGGCACTTACCAATTGCGACTGCGCATCTTTAAGGTTAACCAAGGCATTGTTTAAATCGGAATTCACCTTTTCCAGCTGATTTGTGCGTTCCTTCACTTTTTTTTCAAGAATTATGTTTTGTTCTTTTATTATTCGTTCATTCTCCCGCAGGGCACTAAGTGCCTGGGCCTGCGATTCCTCCTTCTCTTTTCGGAATATGTTTATTCGATCCGCAAGTCCTATTGACAGAAGAATAACTTCAAGGGCAGAACCTATTTCAAGAATATGCACTGTCAGTTTATTGTAGGGAAGTATACCAATGTCTTTTAAAACGAAAATGAAGATTCCGATGAGGAAAATACCCCAGGCCGTGAGAAAAAACTTAGCCGGTCGCGATCCTTTTTTGATTAATGCAATGGCCGCAAGCATAATGTACAATGAAGCAATCATGGCTGCAGGTTGAATAAACTTTGATGCCATAATGTTCAATCCTGTCAGGCTGAGAACAATGCACGCGGCAAACAAAACGTGTGGGACAATGAAGAACCTGTGCATTCTCGGTATAAGCTCTTTGGTATGAGTGAATATTTTCAGAAACTCAATCGCGAGCATTCCTCCGAGTGCAGGCAAAATCACCAAACTCTGATTTACGATCCAGGGACTATTTGAAAAGAACAACTTAAACGAATACCCACCCAGACTTGCCTGGATAACACCCACCACAAGAATATAAAGAACGTAGATCAGATAACTTAAATCTCTGACAGAAAAAAAGATAAACAGATTGTAAAAGAGCATCACCAGAATTACTCCAAAATAAATGCCGAAATACATGTCCCTGATCATCAGAAATTCCAATATGGCGTCCTTTGTTCCAAGAACAAGTGGCAGCATGATCGGACTATTTGATTTAAGCCTAAGGTAATAGCGGTTCGCACTACCCTTTTTTATATCCAAATCAAAAATGAAGTTCTGATGGTCGTATTTTCGTTGGTCGTAGTTAAGCGAAGATCCCATTTCAACTTCCTTAACCTGACCGTTGTCCTCATGAAAAAGTGAAACTTGTTGAATATTGGGCTGAACAAATTCCAACAGGAGATTCTCCTGACTTGACTGATTTTCAATGTCAAACCGGATCCAATGAACGTTGTTTGTGATTCCTAAATTCGGGACTTTTTGATCTTGATGGACAAATTTTTTTGAATAGCGAACAACGCTATCAAAAGGCAGGATGCCAGTCTCATCTGAAAAAATATAAAGCCCTTTTTCAATATCCATCCGCCCTCTTTCTCCTGAATACACGATGGCTGTTTGAGCCTGTAGTAGTTGAGCTTGTAATAGGAAAAGAAATAGGACAGAAAGTAGTTTAGGCACTATTTCTGATCATTTTTTCATACAAAATGGGAAGTTCCAACTGAAATTCCACTTCAATTGGTTCAGTTTTTTTATAAGGCGTTACGTGTTGTATGGCATTTGGATTTCTTCGTAATGCCATGATCAGATCAACTTCTTCTGGATCGGCTGTTGAAAAATCCCTGTATTTTTTAATCAATGCCGTTGCGACCAGATTTAATTTGGGATAATAAAAGGTTCCATTGATTCCAAGATTTGTCAATATCCTGAATCCTACCCGCTCCACCATATGAACCGTGTATTCAGCACATAATACAAACATTGATTCCACTCCAAGTTGAGAAAGCACAGAAGTGCCCGCCGAGGTAAGAACGTAGCTTAGTCCTTTACCGGCAACTTCCTTTGAATTCCACATACCACAAAATTCACCTGTTCCCAGTTTGGCATGTTCACTTACAAGCTGGTAGATGGACTTATCAATTTTTCCAACAGCACCTTCAATAGGAAGTTCCTGATTTCCGCCGTGAATATGAATTCGCATTCCACCGTACATTTCATTCCCATCTCTCGATTCTGCGACAATTACAATAACATTCGGATTTATAAACCATTCAATGTTTGCAGACGTAATCATGGTGATGCCATATCGCTGAAGAACCTCCATATGCCCCTTTACAAATCGTTGGCAAGACTCTAAGTCGTCCACCGCCCTAAACGCTCGAATGCGAAAATTCATCTCACTGAAATTGGTTTTTTGGCTAATTTTTTTTGTCTACAGTAATTGTAAAGATTGGGAATATCTCATATTTTCCACAATTGTCGAAGAGAATTTAGACGAAACTTCAATTTTCACGGTCTAATTCAACTAATTCACCTACGTAAATTTAGTATAAATTAATTGTTGAGATATACTGTATTACAAACTGGATATTAACACTATACCCAATATTACAACATAAAATGTCAGGTTGGTATAAAAAAAAACACCCCCATTTCTGGAGGTGTCCATTAAGGGAGTCGGCTATAAATTTGACCCCAAAGAAGCTGAAAAGGTCTGACTTCAATTATACATTGCAGGCAGACTCAAAATATCTGATTTTCGATCTCCCTCCTGCTATTTAAGCACAAGCCTCTTTGTCTGAGTCTCACTGCCATTAATGAAGTTTATAAAATAAACTCCCCTGTTAAAAGGCTTTAAATCAATTTGCTGCTCTGACTTTAATTGCGCCGTCTGCACCTTTTTGCCGTGAATATTAAACAAACTCCAGGAGGCATCTTCCGATAATTGACCATCCACCTTTATTTCTACAAATTCAGATGCCGGATTCGGAGAAAAGCTAACATTGAATTTGGCTATATCCACGTCATGCAGCCCTGTTTGATCATCCAGTTTCATTATTAAGGTAGAAACGGACGAACAACCCTTGTTTTTGACGGTAAGTCTTACCGGAAACGTGCCGTAATTGGAATAAATATGCGTTGGATTCTGGATTGTAGAATTGGGTGTGCCGTCACCAAAAACCCAGGTCCATTCTTCGGCATCAACGGACTTGTCCTTAAACCTGACCAGAAGTCCCTGCTGTGTCGCTTCGAATTCTGCTTTCAAGTCAGCTGCGGGAATTGGAATATCGGCACTATCGATACATTGTCCATACCATGTATTAAAAGTAGCTTTAAGGTTTACCCAATAACTGATGTTCGACGAATAGGTGTTTAACCCATCTTTAATGGTATCAAGTTGTGAACCGTCGCCGTAATTCCAGATAAAATTGTCATCCAACGTTTGATCAATAGCTTCATAAGAAAACTGAGGGTTCAAGGCAAAGCTTGTGGTGTTTTTAAATCTGAACGGAACAGGGTTTGCAAGGCAGGCATTCGGATCCGGTTCAAAACTGGGTGTCATTTTATATGAAACGACCGGTTCAATGTAGAAATCGGCATTGAAAGGTACCCCACCCACATTGATGCTGTTTGACCACCCGTTGTTTATTTTGATGGCACTGTATTTCTTTCCAAGACCATCTCCACTTGTCCAGCTATTGGTTGCCATGGTCAGTACGGTGAGGTTTGTTGTTTCCAGGGTAACAATAAAATCTGCGGTTACAGTTACCGGTGAAGCAAACATCACATGGTGGAGATTCGGCGGCAGCCAAAATGAATATCCCGTCCTTAAATTCTTCACTTCGGAAACGATTGGAGGTCCCGCGGGAAGTTTTGTTAACGTATTGGCATAATAAACATTGCAATTCACAGGAGTACCCGCTATGGCCGAATAAGCGTAAAAATTAACGCCTTCCAGCACAACCGTGTCATCTATATGAAAATAAATACCTGCACCCAACACAGGATTGGACTGACCCGGATCAATGTTAATGTAGCTAAAAGTCGTTGCATTATACCGCGCGTAGGCAAGTGTATCCGAACCACAGGAAATGGTTTTATTGTGCTGTAAAACCCTTGAGTTAAGAAAGTCCCTCTTAAACGAGCTCTTAACTGACTGTCCTTCTTGGGTTAATTGGGCAAATGTCATTAAATGAAGACAGCTTAATGGAAGAACTAAAAGAATTTGTAAGGTTCGCTTCATAAGTGTGAATAGTTTAATTAAAAGTACGAAATAATTGAATATCTGAAAAAATCATTAATTTCATGGGTGCATTCAGACCCTTGAGAATGCTTCGGAAAAATGAAGAATAAAAGCCTTTTCAACAAAGGAATTGAATCTGCCAAAGAACGCAAATACCTTAGGGCCATTGCCTATTTTAACAAGGTGATCAGGACCGATCCGGACAATGCAGATGCTTACAGTGAACGAGGTGTTTCCAAATTTCATGTCAATGATTTAAAAGGCGCCCTTGCCGACATGAATAAGTCGCTTGAACTGGATCCTTTTAATGCCTACAGGTATGCAAGCCGGGCTTATATGTTGGAGCAAAACGGCGATACCCTTGGCGCCATCGAAGACTATAAAAAAGCCATAGAGCTCGACCCTGACAATGCCGTTTCACACAATAATCTTGGATTGCTCGAGGAAAAACTGGGCTACATAGAAAAGGCAAAAACCAGATTTAAGCTGGCCGATGAATTGGCTGATGACTCCGAATTGGCTAAAGAAGAAATCCTCTCGGAATACAATAGAAACATGGCGGTAGACAATCTTCTGAGTGAATTGAACATCCCTCTTGAGAAAGATCAGAAGGAAACATACTGGTCCTATATCAGGAGTTTATTCAACTCCTCGAACAGAAGAAGAGATTACTTCAGATTTTTAAGGGATATCTTTAAAAATGGTTAGTCT
>DNDT01000230.1 GCA_003487525.1 Flavobacteriales bacterium | reverse complement strand
TGATGGATAAAAAAGAGTTTAGCAGAAATAAAGAAAGAAACTACAAGAACAATGAACGTTGAGAATACTATAAAGAGCAACCAAAACCTGCGACGCCAAATTTTAACTTTATCCATAATTGATTGCTAACGATTTCGGCTAACAGCCGTGCACGTAAATTTCTTTAAATATACTCTAAGGGAAGAAGTTTCCAAAACTGCCAATTCAACGGGCATGGCTGTTAGGCGGAGTTAGAGGTATTAATTATCCAATTCGCTTATTAATCTGTCCAAATCTGGTATAAGTTTTGATTTTGCATCTTGAACTGCATTTTTAACAGCTTTTAAGTACGAAATCCTTTGCTGATCAACTTGATTATAATTTGTTTTGGAATAATAACCTTGATGTAATTTCGCAGAACCATTACCTCGATAACTGCCAATTAACCGATTATTTTTATTTAGAACTTCTATTTCAACTTCAACAGAAGATTTAGAAACGGAATAAGGTCCACCTAAAACATTAAAAAGTGAAATCGTATAAACACTTGCCATCATATACCCTATAAACTGATGTTTGTTTTCAATTGTATTTACATTAAGCAAAAGGACTCCCGCCTTATCATTATAAGGATCAGTCATTAACTCTTTAACTTCTCTATCAAAATATGTCCTGACATCTTGGGGATTAGCTCCAATTGTTTGCCCACCAGAATTGACTATAGCCACAAGGTTATTTTCCACAACAGCCTCCATGGATGGAAGCTTTGGGTTAAACACAGTTCCATCTGGATTTAAAAGAGTTGGTTCAAAAGATTTGCAACCCATTGATAGCAACATAAGACAACAGACTTTATATATATTTTTCATGACAATGGTTTTATTATTACCTCTAACTTGTTATATCTGTATTAAAGGTATAAATTAATCGACATCACCCGTGTAAAACGGTAGTTGTGATGGCGGGATTGGGTTTTCGATTTTATTGTCCAAAATAATGTCCAGGGGACTCTTTATCCTCGACAGGTCCTTTCTTGTTACATGCGTGTAAATCATGGTTGTTTCCGGCTTGCTGTGACCCAGTAATTCCTGAATGTATCTCAGGTCAATTCCGTTTTCGAGTAAATGAGTGGCGTAAGTGTGCCTGAGGGTATGCGGTGTTACGTGCTTTTTAATCTGAGCAATTTCAACACTTCGTTGAAGGAAATTAGCAAGACTCCGGGCACTGTATTTTCCACCCTTCAGACCTTCAAAGACAAATAGTTTAGGTTCGTATGTGCCGAGATAATTGTTGAACAATAGCAGGAACCGGTCTGACAGAACCACGTATCGGTCTTTCCAGCCTTTGGCCTGCTTAATATGAATTTGTTTTCGGTCAAAATCAACATCGGCCAGTTTGAGATTCAACAATTCTCCTGCCCGCATCCCGGTTGAGTAGATCATGGCGAGCATCGTACGGTGTTTGATATTCCGGGTGCATCTCAGCAATCGAAGTATTTCTGCATTGGATAAAACAACGGGTAATTTCTTGCGGATAGTTGGTCGTTCCAGTGCTTCCCGATCAATTTGATCAAGATTGCACAATTCACAGAACAACTTGAAAGCCCCCACAAACTGTCGCTGATAACTTACCGACAGTCCTTTCCGGACAATGACCTGTTCATTGAATTCCTGAACGGTTCTGTTCGAAATACCCAACAGGTAATCCGATTTGTAAAAGAGCAGAAATTCTACCAACATGGTTCCGTACACCCTGATGGTCTGATCACTGTATCGCTTTCCCTTTAAAAATTCATAATACCTGCGGGCTATTACCCGCTGGCTTGCCGTTAGCAGGCTGGATTTTTTACGCTGATTCTTTGTCATTTTTGGTTTGTTTTAAAATGAAACCAACGGGTTTTCTGAGTTCACCTTTTGGCTTCAAGAGTTGCTTTAGTACCACAAAAATGTCACTAAAAGAAGCATCGTATTTTTTTTCGAGCTTTTCGAGTTTTTCCTTTAATTCCTTCGTGCTGTCCACTAGTTTGCGCATCTGAACAAAAGCCCTCATGATTTGTATGTTTACCAGTATGGCTTTGTCACTCCTTAATACACCGGACAACATGGCTACACTTTGCTCTGTAAAAACCATCGATGGTTTTGGACTAAACTTGTTGGATCCCAAAAGCATATCACAATTTGTGATAACCTCTCTCCATTCTGCTTTGGTCAGTTGAAACATAAAATCAGCTGGAAAACGCGAATGATTGCGCCTTACCTGTTGTTTTAATACCCTGGTTTCAACCCTGTATAGCTGAGATAAGTGAAAATCGAACAATACTTTTTGGTCGCGTATGACAAAAATGAGATCATGAATATCGATGGCATTTTGCGGCGGTGAATCGTCCATATTGCACTTGTTTTACCCTGTGTCGAAAATGAAACTTTGAGAGATCAAGCGAAAAATACCTTGTTATAATGGATGACGAAAGGAGAAATCCTGGCCGGATGGAACAAGGAAGGTTTTATCTACCTCAAGACCTCCTGGTTCAAAAACCTAATAATGTAGAATTGTGTAATTGTGTAATCGTGTAATCGAGGAATTAAGTAAATAACTATAATTGGTTAAGTGGTGAAGAGGTTAAGTGGTTAATTTAAATGGGTCAGGTAACCGGACATCTAAATGATTAATCGACTCAATAATTCAATAACCAAATAACCAAATAACAAAATAACCAAGTAACGAAATGGTTAAAGGGNNAATAACCAAGTAACCAAATAACCCAATAACCAAATCACTGACCGCCCGAAGAAATCCGCTCTATGCCAATCAGCATATCCCGGTTTTCAAGCCTTGAGTGATAATAGACATAAATGGAATAGTCGTTGCTTGTTTCATAGTGTGAGCCTTCGATCAGGCTTTCGTCCATGTTTGTTTGGTAGGGGCTTTTGACCACGTACTGGTAATTGTAGTACCCTTGTTTCAGCAGTGCGCTGCGTTCGTACAAGCCATTCGAGGGATTGTAATTCATCCTGAACGCCGTGTCGATCTGAAAGGATGTCATTTCGCCGAACAGGTAGATTTCGTTCTGAAGCATGGGATCTTCGGTGTCCAGCGTGAAGTGAATGGTTGCATAGTCCAGCTTGGTCGGTTCAAAGGACCGGCTGTCGCCGGTGTACTTTATTCTTCCGTTTATGTCCTCTGCGGTCGAATACTTCAGAAAGGACCTGGGCTTATCGGTGTCCAGCCACATGTGGTATTTCATTCTATTGGTGATGTCCACCTTGATGATGTTGTTCGAAATGTTCTTGAACTCGATCATGTTGAAGTCGCGGTATTCGTTGCCGCCTTCAAAATAACAATGGTCCGTGTACAGGTAACTGATTTGATTGTCGTTTACGAAACTAGGTTTGTAGTCGCGGCAGTAAATATCCCAGCTGCGGTTCTTGGTGATGACGATATCCAGGGCGGAGACGTCTTCGATTCGATTTTGATTGTCGAAAAGCTCAAACACAATCTGTTGCATGTAATTCTGGCTTCTGACGTCGTCTGTTCGTTTAACCTCGGCTTTAATGGTAATTCGCGGATCGACTACCACGAATCGCCTGGTCAGAACAATGCTGTCCGAACCACTTTCACGAACGTGCAAAAGGTAATTGCCCGACCAGATAAAACGCTCCAGGTCCGGTGGAAAGAGTACTTCGTAATGCGCATACCCAACCTTGGTCGCCGAAGAATACGTGACATCTTCGATGTATTTCGATGCCGTTCCCTGATAAAATTCATGTTCGTTTCTCTCTTCCGGTACCCAGTTTCGGTCGCAGTATTCAAATTCGTAGGTGTATTCGGTGTAATCGTTGCGCAGGTCGTCAAAACTCAGCCTCAACTTAATCTGGGGCTGATTGGCCCGCAAAATTGCCTGACCGTGATTCGCCTTGTCGGTTTGCAGAAGGACCGTTTTGATGTAGGGTACAAATGTTTGATCCGATGTGTTTCGCACGACTTCGGCCGGGGGCAACGAGTCCTGTGAGATGGACAAACTGTCTGTTGGTGCGTTCGACAGACTGTCCTGCCCGACAGAATGAACCGTCGGAGCAAGGGTGAGAATCAGGCAAAAAAACCGAATGACTTTCATTGTATTCTGCTATTGTCGGCAATAATAAGGCATCGCGTAACCGAAGTAAATTTTTATGTTAATTTCGGTCATTATTTAGAATTAATCTAAATTAAATTTATCGCTGTTTTTTTAATTCGAATTAATGCGATTGGAAGGTGATTCTTCTAATTTTGCAGACGTTTTTCGCACCATAAATGATTGTCAGTGGAAGTAAAAATTAAACGGGGAGCAACCATTACCCTTAAAGGCAGTGCTGATAAGGTGATTAGCGATGCGCCGACAGAAGAGACTTACGCATTAAAACCATCAGATTTTCCGAACCTAGTACCAAAACTCCTCATCAAGGAAGGAGCCGAAGTCAAAGCAGGAACACCTGTTTACTTTGACAAGAACGATGAGCGCATTCGTTTTTCGTCGCCGGTAAGTGGAGAAATAGTTGAAATTAGAAGGGGGGCAAAAAGGAAAATTGAAGAAATTGTCATACTTGCGGACAAGGAAATAAAATACGAAGACTTTGGCACACACGATGTCGCCAAACTGGATCGTGAGCGAATCTGCTCGATCATGCTCGAAAGCGGGGTTTGGCCCTTTATCCGTCAGCGTCCGTTTGACGTGATTGCAAACCCTTCGGACAAACCGAAGTCCATTTTTATCTCAGCGTTTAACTCAGCTCCGCTGGCCGAAGACTACGACTTTATCATGCATCGTTCCGACGAGATCTTTCAGGCCGGAATTGATGTGCTCTGCAAACTGACCTCGGGCAAGGTTCACCTGAACATCAACGGTGCAATCAAGGCGGATGACGCGTTTTTGAATGCCAGGAATGTTCAGATCAATAAAATTTACGGACCGCATCCCTCGGGCAATGTCGGGGTTCAGATTCACCACATTGATCCGATAAACAAAGGTGAGGTGGTATGGGTGGTCAATCCACAGGATGTGATTGTCATCGGAAAATTGTTTACCGAAGGAAAGTTTGACGCCTCGCGCTCAATAGCCCTTTGCGGTTCCAGGGTGAAAACACCGAAATATTTCAAAACCAGGATGGGTGCCGGTGTCAAGAATTTGCTGAGTGGTCAGTTGAATGAAGGGG
>DNDT01000086.1 GCA_003487525.1 Flavobacteriales bacterium | reverse complement strand
GTGATGTGATTCAGCTTTTGGAATTAAATTCAACAAAGTCGCCCATTTTACTGAACGCACACCGAGGAACCGTCTGGTCTTTAAGCGTCACTCCGGATAGTAAATTCCTGGTATCTACCGGCGAGGACAGCACCATTGTTCTTTGGGATATTGCGACTCAAAATCACAGAGTCATTGCACGATCCAAATCAAGGATTAAATCAATCGCCATTAGCCCGGATCGAAAATATATTATTGGCGGTACCGAAGATGGTGAATTAATAAAGTGGCAGGTTGAAGGTGAATTTGAGGCCGAAATCATATACTCAGATCCCGCATATCCCATATATGCCGTTGCCATTAGCCACAAAGGTGACGTCATAGTCAGTGGTGATTTGGGTGGCACGGTTCGATTGTTCGATGCCGTAACAAAAAATCAGATCATTGACCTCAGCGGTCACGATGCCAGGATAAATGACCTTAAGTTCAGCCCGAATGACTCCAGACTCGCATCTGCAAGTTACGACGGAAAGATTCAACTCTGGAATACCGAAAATTACAATGATCAGCCTATTGTGTTGGAGGATCACACTTCCTGGGTATGGTCCATGGCATTCAGCCCTAATAGTAAGTACCTGATTTCCGGTTGCGTCGATCGACTGATAAGAAAGTATCCTACCTACGCCTATGAAATGGCCACCGATATGTGCCAGAGAATCACCCGAAACATTGATAAAAGGGAGTGGGATGCTTATGTGGGTCCGGATATTCCGTACCGTAAAACCTGTGCTGAATTACCTCCGGGAGAAGGTGTCATAATTATTAATAAAGAATAAGGATATAGAATGATAACCAAAATGGGAAATCGATTCAACCGCTTACTCGGAATTCTGGTCTTTTGTGTGTTAACTGCAACATCCTCTGCTGTAATGGCACAGGGTGAAGAAGATGAGAGCGACTGCGCCAGAACCTTGAGAAAAGCTCAGAAAGCCTATGACGACGGGCTAATAGAAAAAGTAGAGCAGATGATTAAACCCTGCCTTGAAGGAGGGCAATTAAACCAAGAGGAACAGCTCAATGGTTACCGTTTACTGGCTCAGGCAAAATTGTTTGACGACAAGAAAGATGAAGCCGAAGGGGCCATGCTTAAGTTTCTTCACATAGATCCTGAATACGAATTACAGCCGGGTATTGATTCAAAGGAATTTTCGGAATTGTTTTCGAAATATCACACATCGCCGCTATATACAATTGGAGTGCATTTTGGTTTAAACTGGACCATGGTTAATTCATATGTTGAACGAGGTGTGTACAATACTGAAAACGAGAAGAAAGTCTTTTCCCCGGATCTTTCATTTCACTTCGGTTTAAGGGCAAGCAGGTATATTTATGATGGATTAAACGTTCATCTTGAAGCCAATTACATCTTTAATAAGTATACCTATTCTCATAACATTTTAGGTGGACAAAATATAATTACGGCCTCCGAAGCGCAAACGGTTATCGGAATCCCTCTTACGTTCAGTTATATTTTCTTGCGCCAGAAAAAGATTCGCCCTTACGTCTTTGCAGGTTTTGGGATGAGGCTGATCATGAGCGCCGAACAACAGGATCAGGTAAAGGAATTTCCAAACACATCACTGGCGCCAGTGACCGGACCGGCCATCGATATAAAAGCAGAACGAAACGGACTCAATTTTGAGGGCATATTCGGCGCAGGTACCAAATTCAAAATTACAAGGGGAGATATTTTTATGGATGCCCGATATAATATTGGTCTGAACAATCAGCGAAATGAGAGTTCAGATTTAAATGTGAACGATGATGAACGGCTGTGGGACTTTTATATAACTGACAACGACTTTACCTTCAATAACGTTTATGTTACGGTAGGATTCAATTATTACTTGTACAAACCCAGAAAGAAGAAAGAAAAAAATGAATAGGTCACAATTATTATATCTGGCTGCATCGATCCTGATCTTTTTTAGCGCATGTAAAAAAGACGAAGGATTGACTGAAGATCAAAAGGCTTCCTATTTGAAATATTACGGGGCCGCTTCGACAGGAAGTGACATGGCTCCCACGGAAGACGGCGGGTTTATCATGGTGGGCACAACCAGCAGCGGGAGCAACAACGACGTGATACTGATTAAAACAGATGCGAACGGAAACCAGCAGTGGATAAAAACATTTGACGGACCGGGCAATCTGGATGATGAAGGAAACGCGGTCGTAGTCACTCCAACCGGAGGATATGCCATTATTGGAAATACCAAGGAAACCATCACAGATTCGACATCGGGTTTTGAAGTGACCGTGCAGAAAGGAATGTTACTCCTGACGGACAGGTATGGCGAACTACTAACCTCTCCCAGGATATACGGCTTAAGAGACACAACGTACCTGAATGATGTCTATGCAAACGGGATTTCCATGGATAACAGCGGCAGCAATTTCATCCTTGCCTGTGAAATAAACCATAGGGTTACCAATGATAAAATTGGTTACGGCCTGCTTATTTCGAGTGCTGATTACTCCCAGAATGGGGTCATCTATTGTTTTATAAGGGATGACAATAATGATATAATCAACATTGGATTCAAAGACGTCATACAGGCCTCCAATGACCACTACATCTTTATCGGAAATTCCGATTTTGTCCAGTTTAAAGGCGTTCAGGACAAGAGCAACATATGGATTACGGATTATCTGACGATGAACAACGTGGACACTTCGGGTGTAGGAAACTATTATGTGTTCGGAGGCCTGGAAGACGATGAAGCATACACTGTAATTGAAAACAGCGCAGGCCACTACATGATTTCCGGGTACATTACCCAGGACATAACGGGAAGATCGGATATGGATGCTACCCTAATTGAGTGCAAGGCGCCCACCAGTGATGGTCCGGAATGGCAAAGCAACTTCGGGGAAGAACTTTCGTCTTCTTATTCCGAAGACATGGCTTATAGCTGCTTTGCTTTGTCCGATGGATATATTGTTGCAGGTATGAGCCAGAAACCGGGTGCGGAAGGGCAACTCTACATGGCTAAAATAAATTCAACGGGTGAAAAGGTCTGGACCAAAACGTATGGATACATTGGTATGGACGAAGCCCGTTCAGTTTGTGAAACAAGTGACGGAGGTTTTGCCCTGTTCGGGACGGCTACCGATGAAAGAGGAAATTCTACCATGTGTCTTTTAAAAACCAATTCGAGTGGAGAGTTAAAATAATTGTATCTTAATAAGATTTGTTACGTATGAAAAACGACAACCGATTATCTGCTGGTAATTGGTTTTGTTGTCTAAATTAAAGGCTTATGAAAAATCTATACAGCTTTTCCCTTATCTTGCTATTGCTTAGCATATTGCAGTCATTTGAAGGTGCTGCCCAGGTAAACATTGTCAATGGTTCAACAACAGATTGCCAGGATTCCCTCTATGACAGCGGAGGTCAAACGGGTAGTTACGCGAACAGCGAGAACCTGGAATATACCATCAGTCCGACCGGTGCGTCCACGATTACCATAACCGTTGATTCCATCAATATTGGAGCCGGTGATGTGTTGAGGATTCACGACGGACCAACCTCGGCATCGACTGTATTGTATGAATTCACGGACACATCAGTGTTTATTCCGGCACCCATCACCAGCAGCGGAGGAGACATCACTGTTCATTTTGTCTCTGATGGATCGACGGTCGATTTTGGTTTTAAATTACACTGGGCTGCAAATACAGCGCCAGCATCGGTTTCAGTTTCCGGTATTAGCACATTCTGCATCGGAAGCAACATCGTTTTCACCGCCAACC
>DNDT01000432.1 GCA_003487525.1 Flavobacteriales bacterium | reverse complement strand
GGATTGACGCAGTTATTCCGGTTCCATTGCATTACGGTAAAAAATTGAAGAGGGGCTATAATCAGGCCGAGATGCTGGCTGCGGGAATCTCCGATGTTATTGGAATTACTGTTTTCCCGAACGTTTTAAAAAGAACCAAACGAACAAAAAGCCAGACCAAAAAATCGAGGTATGAACGCTGGAAAAATGTTTCTTCTGTCTTTGCGGTGAATCCAAAACCAGCTATTTATCCCAAACACATTTTGCTGGTAGATGACGTAATTACAACCGGAGCTACAGCCGAAGCATGTATTGCCTGTCTGACAGCAGAATTTGCTTGCAAGGTCACGGTTGTTTCACTTGCACGCGCTGCATGAGGAAGTATTGAGTGTGAAATGTATCTTTGCCCCCTAAATCTTTTCACCACTCGATGAGCCGAAAAAACGAGTACGACGAATGCGCGATGGAACTTCATGCACTGTTGGAAGAAGGAGCGGGACTGATATCGAATCTGGCGAATGCGGCAGCATTGATACACCATAAATTTGGATTTTTTTGGACGGGATTTTACCTGGTCGAAGGTGAAAAACTTACCCTCGGACCATTTCAGGGACCGGTTGCCTGCACGTTCATTGAAAAGGGAAAAGGGGTTTGCGGCGCATCATGGCTGCGGGAGGAAAGCATCGTTGTTCCCGACGTACATATGTTTCCCGGTCACATTGCCTGTAATCCGGAATCAAAGTCAGAAATCGTACTTCCGGTATTCAGCAAAAAAGGAAAAATAATTGCTATCCTTGATATTGATAGTGACAAAATCAATGATTTTAATGAGTCCGATAGAATGGGACTGGAACAACTAACCGCCATTATCACTGGAAAACTTGAAGCTTAAATCCGTTCATAGAAATAGGTTACTGGCGCTCACTCTTGTGATGATACTCATTGCTTGTGCCCAGCGTGTCCCCATTACAGGAGGCCCAAATGACGTCCTGCCTCCCAGACTGGTTAAAAGTGACCCGGATACGTTTTCCACTCGCTTCAATTCAACTAAAATCAAACTAGAATTTGATGAATTTGTTCAAATAAACAACGCGTTTAAAAACGTTCTGATCACTCCTGTATTGAAAAAACGCCCAATCGTACTTGCCAACGGGAAAAAAGTGACAATTAAGAATTTTGACGATACCCTGAAGCCGAATTCAACCTATGTCATTGAGTTTAACGAAGCCATCCGGGACATTACAGAAAACAATTCTGCCGTGGGTTTCAGGTATGTTTTTTCGACAGGGGATTACGTGGATTCTCTGTTGTTTAAAGGACAGATAAAAGATGCGTTTACCCTTGAACCGGTGAAAGGGGCCTTTGTCTTTTTGTACGATTCGGATTACGATTCGATTCCCTACAAAGAAATTCCACGTTATATCGGTCGAAGCAATGACAACGGGGTATTCAAAATCAAGAATATGAAGGAAGGGCATTACAAGGTATTTGTATGCTCTGACGAAAATGGAAATTACTTGTACGACAAGCCCACCGAAGTAGTCGATTTTTCGGACAGCCCTCGTCACGTATCCGCTGACACCGTCGAGCCTTTTTTCGCTTATGTTTTTAAGGAGGATTTGGAAACGCAATTTTTAAAGTCTTCCGGCTCTGCCAATCATTGGAGTTTTTATTTGATTTTCAATAAAAGCATCGACACCCTCAGAGTTTTCGCCGATGAAAAGAACAAACCCGTTTACAGTTTTATACCGGAATACAATGAAAAAAGGGACAGCGTTGTTTTTTATGTCCCCGATTCAAGCTACCACCTGGAGACCCTGACGTTTATGATTCAAGTCGATACCTTCCCCAGGGACACGGTCGAGATAACCTTCAAGAAGGAGTTGAAGCCGAGCCCCATGCGCATCAGAAAAAATCTTACAAAAAACGAAGAATTGGGGCTTGGAAAAAATTTAGTGCTTTCATTTGGAATTCCCGTCGGTGAGGTGGATAAAGAGAAAATTCATTTATTCAGAGACACCATTCCCGTTGATTTTCTGCTTTCAAAACGTAAAGCCGGAAAGGAACTGGAAATTAAAGCAGACTGGAAACCGGATAAATTTTACAGCCTTGTCCTGGACTCGGCATCGGTCAGCGATTTAATCGGACGCTCCAACGACTCGATTAAGGTTACGTTCAAAACATTGAAGGAAGAATATTACGGAAGTCTGGAAATAAATCTGGATATAGAACCCGCAGACGGAATTTTAATTATTATGGACGAAGCGAACAAGGTTAAAGAGCAGGTTTACCTGAAATCGAGCAATACCCATTATTTTCAATATATGGAGCCCGGAAAATACAAGTTAAAATATATTGTAGACGGCAACTCTAACCGAAAATGGGACAGTGGAAACTACCTCAAGGCAGTCCACGCCGAGAGAGTTCACATCTACCAGGGAACCATTACCGTCAGATCAAATTGGGATCAGGCAATTGAGTGGAAAATGAATTAAGTCGGAATAGGCAACTTTTGCCGTCCTGCACTCGTCTAAACAAATATTTTCATACTTTAGTAGCGGTTTTCAAACCATCTGAAGGCAGGCTGAAATAGAACAGAATTATGTTTAAAATGAGAAAAAATTTATCCCCCTACATTTTGGCGGTAGCAGCCTTGGTTTTTGGGTTCTTTACCAAGGTTTCCGCTCAACAGTGCGCAACTTGGAGCACGACTTACCCTACCCAATGTACCAATGGCCCTGCAATTACACTTTCAGGTGGACTGCCAATCCCCGGAGTGTATTTTGGTCCCGGTGTGATTGGAACCGGACCGTATCAGTTTTCTCCGGTCACCGCCGGTGTCGGAACACACAAGATAGGCTATACCGCAAGTGGTTGTGTTCCTCCATTTAAGGATACGGCCTATGTTTTTATCACCGTAAGCGCTCCTCCTACTGTAACGCTGGGAGCATTGGGACCATACTGTGAAAACAGGGACAGCGTAACCTTATCCGGCGGGTCACCTACCACAGGCGGAACGGGTTATTATTATGGTTCGGGTGTCAACAGTTCTTCCGGAAAATTTGGACCTACGATAGGTGCAGCCGGTTCTCCTTACGCCATAAATTATTCTTTTACTTCGGCAGCATCGGGCTGTACTAACCTGGCACAGAGAGTAGTAACGATTAATCCGGTCACCCTGGCTTCAATTTCAGGTCTTGATACAGCCTACTGTTCAAATCACAGCCCTCAAACTATTGCCGTTTCGACCGGCCCGGTTGGTGGAACATTGACGGGACCCGGAGTTTCAGGTTCTAATTTTAACATTAACAATGCCGGGGTAGGATTTCATGATATAAAATATTATTACACAAATACGAGTAATTGCACAGATACAGCCCACGCACTGGTGCACGTGAGAGCCTTGCCAACAGTAACGTTGGGAATTCCGGGACCTCAAAAATTTGTTTGCGAGTTTGATGGGCCGTATGGAATTACAGGGCAGACTCCCACCTCACCCGGTTGGCCAAGTTCTTGGTTTACAGGCAAAAAAAGTCAACCTCCGTTTAATGGGGTGGACACCGTTTTAAGTACGTTCGATCCCGATCCGTCACTGGTAGGATGGAATGTTATTATTTTCCACTATTTTGATGGTGTTTGCACAAATACAAAAAAAGATTCGATCCTTGTAAATGAGAACCCGGATGTTGTTCTGAATCCATTTCCGGAACCTTGCGTGAATGACGACCCGTTTCCAATGAATCAGGGTACTCCTTCCAGCAGTACGGCAACATATTCCGGCTCCGGAGTAACCGGTGGAGGTGGAGTTTATTATTTCAATCCTTCGTTGGCCGGTGCCGGGACACACACCATAACCTACTGTTTCACCGCCACGAATGGCTGCGAGACATGTGTAAGCCAGAACATCAAGGTAAATCCGATACCATCGGTGACGTTTAACTCACCTTCTTTTCCTGTTCTGTGTGAAAATACCGGAGAAGTTGACCTGAATACCTCAACCTATGTCTCTCCGACCAACGGAGTATTTTCGGGACCCGGAATAGGCACGAACGGGACGTCCTGGTATCCGATGCAACTAGGCCCCGGTAGTTATAACATAACGTACACATATGTCGATACTGCTACGGGATGTGAGAATGCAACCACGCAGAGTCTTACAATATACCCGACACCAAAGGTTAAGTTTACGACAAACCCCACCGCTATTCTGGCACCGGATTCCATGCGCATCAAAATTAAGCTGTGCGTGGGTGACACGGCGATATTGGATTACACTTCCAGCCCTCCCATATTTGCACTTACCGTGCTTTGGCCGAACAACTATATTCAAAATGGGAATACACATACCTTTTTCCCGGACACCAATTTTGTGTACCCAATGATTGCGTCTGGCAACAACGGATGCGTGGATACCGGAATAGTCGATATTGAAGTCATCCAGCCTGCCGAGGCAGTAATTACAGGACTTACAAACATTTGTATAGGGGATTCCACTACCCTGGTCGCATCGGGGGCAACCACCTATGAATGGGTTAGCCCGGTGGCCAATACTGCCTCTGTGACCGTTGTCCCGACAATTGACACATATTACGAGGTTGTTGCCGTTTCTGATAAAGACGGTAACGGAGATGTGTGTTCCAGGGATACCACAGCCGTTGAAGTCAGGGTAAATCCACTTCCGCTGATCACAGCCATGCTGGACACAACTATTTTCCTCGGAGATCAGGTAAAACTAAAAGCCTTTGCAGGAGTGTCATACATT
>DNDT01000262.1 GCA_003487525.1 Flavobacteriales bacterium | reverse complement strand
GAGGCCTGATCGGTCTTTCGGGTATATGTGACAATTCAAAATTCATAGATCCTTATTGTATTTAGCTAACAATTCAAGTATATCCAAGTCATCCAGAGACTCCGGATAAAATGAAACAAACCGGTCCTGATCGTCTCGGCAGAGTATCAGACCTTTTTCCAGTTCAGCCAGGCCTTCTTCCTTCTTGTTTTCACGAAATAAATTCGCGGCGTGAAGGTAATAATTCGAAGCGTTATCCGGTTGATCTTTGATAGCTTTTAGAATGACTTCATACGATGATTCTACATCGCCGCTTAAAAATAATGCGTGCGCAAGCAAGCTTGGAGCGAGGGGATTGTCATTTTGTAGACTGATGACCTCCTCAAAGGCATTAATGCCTTCCTGAAAAAATCCTATTCTTATTTGAATGCTACCGTATGCCAACAGGTATTCAACTTGTTTTGGGTCAAGATCAATCGCTTTCTTCACAAAGTGAATGGATTCATTCAATCTTCCCATTTCTTCATACAAGAATCCAAGGTGTAAATAGGCGTCTCCGAAATATGGATCCGCGCTGATGCTCTTGTGGTAGTAGTTCAATGCATCTTCCTTTCTGTCAAGTGCTTCGTAGCAATTGGCTATGTGAAAGAAAGTGGTGCCGTCTTCTTCGTCTATTTCAATGGTTTTTTTATACGATTCGATGGCTTTTTCATAGTCGCCCATTTTACCGAATGCATTGGCCTTATTGAACCATGCCGATGCAAAGTCCTCTTTAATGGCAATGGTGAAGTCGAAACAACTAACGGACTTTTCGTACATATCCAGTTTGTTGTAAAGCAATCCCAGGTTATACCATGCTGCGTGCGAATAGGGATTCGAGTCTAAAAATTCCTGAAAAAACTCAATGCCCTGTTGGCATATCTCATTGATGTCAAAACAGAAACCGATCTCATAAAGAGCCGTCTCATTTTCGCAATTCAAGGCCAGTGTTTTTTTCAGGTACTTAATGGCCACAGGGTATTCGTCCAGGTTTTCATATTCGAAGGCCAGGCTGATATAAATATCCTCCAATTCCTCTTTGCTTGCCAGGGGGAGTGACAACTTGTAATTGTCTATTGCTTTTCGGTATTCGCGCAGTTGACTGAAGACCGTGGCCTTTATCAAATAAATATCGATGTTATTGGGCTCTCCTGTCTCTACTTTTGCAAGCACTTCCAGAGCTTCCCTGGGTTTGTGCGAACTTGCCAGCAGCTGAGCTTTGTACAACAACAGCGTGAATGAAGATGGATGCTGCTGGCATCCGAAATTAACAACTTTCAGAGCCTGCTTGGAATTGCCGGCTTCCATGTAGTGATCAATAAGGTCCTCAAATTCATCTACGTCAAAGAAGTAAAACTCATTGTTTTTAAGCATTCGTTCAAATCGCTTCACAGACTGATGTATGTCTCCGTGGTCGCGTGAATTCTCAAAACCTTCTGTCATACAATATAGCTTTACTCAAATTTAAAATATATGCACATTCATCTCAAGTGCAGGTTCATTCTTTTTAACAAAGAAATAAACAAGGTGATCAAAGGGTTGTGAGGTAAAAGGATTGTTTATCTATCAATCTGTGCGGATAACAAATTGAGCACTTCTCTTTCAAGCTCTTTCTTCAAATCATACATTTGTACAAAATTACGCAGAAATTTCATGACACTTATTAAATCAATTTCGGGAATTCGGGGGACGATTGGGGGAAAAAAAGGCGACAACCTGAGTCCCGAAGACGTTCTGTTGTACACGGCGGCCTATGCCGGTTGGTTAAAAGAAAACAAAGCTTCAAAAAAACACAAAGTCGTTATTGGCAGGGATGCACGCTTATCCGGAGAAATGGTGGCAAATCTTGTCGCATCTGCTTTTATGTCGCTTGGGATTGATGTGGTTGACGTTGGCCTTTCAACGACACCGACGGTCGAGCTGGCAGTTCCCATGGAAGGAGCTGATGGTGGAATTATTATAACGGCAAGTCACAATCCCGCAGAGTGGAACGCACTTAAACTTCTGAATTCCAAAGGTGAGTTTTTATCGGCGGACGACGGTGCCCGAATTATTGAAATAGCTGAAAATACCGGTTTTAACTATGCTCAGGTCCTGGATCTCGGCACACGTACTTACACCGATTCCTATCTTGAAAGGCACATCGGACACATTCTTAATATTAAACAGGTAGACAGGAATGCCATTGCTGGCAGAAAACTGAAAGTGGTAGTGGATGCGGTTAATTCGACAGGGGGAATATTCGTACCCGAATTGCTCCGGAAATTGGGTGTGGAAGATATCGTGGAAATCTACTGCGAACCATCCGGAATGTTTCCGCACAATCCCGAGCCACTTGCCAAAAACCTGGTCGAATTAAGCAAAAAAGTGGTAGAGACTTCTGCGGATCTCGGAATTGCGGTCGATCCCGATGTTGATCGACTCGTCTTTGTACAGGAGGATGGAACATTGTTTGGAGAGGAATACACCCTTGTTGCCGTGGCCGATTACATCCTGTCTTCAAGCCCGGGAAATACGGTTTCAAATTTATCATCCACAAGGGCGCTCAGGGATGTTACCGAGCGTCACGGAGGGAAATACACAGCCTCTGCTGTCGGTGAGGTGAATGTGGTTGAGATGATGAAACAGAATAAAGCGGTTATTGGAGGGGAAGGAAACGGAGGTGTGATATTTCCGGAATCGCACTACGGAAGGGATGCGCTTGTAGGTATTGCCTTGTTTTTATCCCATTTATGTAGCTGGAAAGACGGAAGGCGCCGTATGTCCGAGTTGAAAGGAAGTTATCCTGAATATTTTATGTCAAAGAACAAAATTGAACTTCGGGAGGGAATGGATGTTCAGGGTATCCTGGATCAACTTGCACAGGTCTATTCGTCCGAAACAATCAATACGGTTGACGGGCTGAAAATTGATTTTAAAGAGGAATGGGTACATTTGCGCAAATCCAATACAGAACCCATCATCCGGATATATTCAGAAGCGAAAAGTCAGGAAAGAGCCGACGGTATCGCATTGGAATTGGTTAATAAGATTAAATCGTTGATTTAACAGGCAAGAATGAAGGTATATTTCGATAACGCGGCAACAACCCCGATTGATCCAATTGTTGCGGAACTGATGTGCGACCTGATTACAAATAAATTTGGTAATCCGTCGTCCATTCACAGTTTCGGAAGAGAAACCAGGGCATTGATTGAACGTTCAAGGAAAAAGATTGCCGGATTCCTGAACGTAAGTCCGTCTGAAATTTATTTCACGGCGGGAGGGACCGAAGCGGACAATATGGCGCTAAAGTGCAGTGTCAGAGATTTGGGTGTAACGAGAATAATTACCTCTCCCATAGAACACCATGCCGTTTTATTCGCAGCGGAACAATGTCGGGATCACGAGAATATCCAGCTTGACCTTGTAAAAATCAAACCGGATGGATACGTGGATATGGAGGATCTGGAAAAGCTTTTGGCAGCTTCGGATAAAAAAACTCTGGTCTCATTGATGCATGCCAATAACGAGATTGGAAACATGATAGATCTCCATGAAGTGGGGGAGATGTGCGCTAAATACAATGCGTATTTTCACTCTGACACCGTACAGACAATGGCCCACTATGTATTTGATTTACAATCCATAAACCTGCATTTTGCGACTTGTTCGGCCCATAAGTTTCACGGCCCAAAAGGCGTTGGATTTTTATATATCAATAACAAGGTCGAAATCAATCCCCTCATCGTTGGTGGAGCACAGGAGCGAAACATGCGTGCAGGAACGGAAAATGTGTACGGAATTTGCGCACTGGCAAAAGCAATGGAAATTGCTCATGAAAACATGGAGAGCCACCAAAATAAGGTGCAGGAACTAAAATCCTATATGATTGATAAACTGGAATCCTTGTTTCCCGGTATTGAATTCAACGGGGATCCTAAGGGCCGTTCCCTCTATACTGTTCTCAATGTCAATTTGCCCGACAGCGAAATTAATGAGATGCTCCTTTACAACCTGGATATTGAAGGTGTTGCCGCTTCCGGAGGTTCAGCATGTTCTTCCGGTAGCAATGTAGGCTCACATGTATTAAATTCGTTGGGTAAAAACACACTTGGCCCTGCAATTCGGTTTTCTTTCAGTCGCTTTAATAAGCGGGAAGAGGTGGATCATGTAATGAATGTTTTGAAGGAGC
>DNDT01000352.1 GCA_003487525.1 Flavobacteriales bacterium | reverse complement strand
TTCGAATCTGGTGGTTGCGCGTTCGACTCGCGCCGGAGGCGCTGTTTTTTTAACCGCAACCTAGAACCAAGTAACTTATCTATTGGCAAAACGTCTTGAACACGTCCATATGGGTTTTTACCTGGCATATTACACCAAAGTGCACGCCGCCATACTACACAAGAAGTAAATCAGGAAAAAATAATTATATGCCTGCAGGACTCTCGTATTTCCAGATTAAGTTTTAGAGTAAATCAAAGGGAAATTGTTCAAATGTCAGACAAAACAGAAACAACCGATGGGGCAGCAAAAAAAACAGGAAAGAGTCTTATAAGGAATAACAATCTCGACAATCAACGTAATACCAGTTCCTTATTATTCCAAAAAATTGGTTTATCGCCCGTTCCATATGTGATTCTCGGTCTACTTCTAGCAGTCGCTACCGGATTATCGGTCAATTTCACGTCAACGTATCCTCCAATACTCATTATAGGTGTTGCCATCGGCCTAATTCTGGTTGTATCCGTATTTCAAAGGCCTGAATTGGGCGGGTATATCCTTCTCTTCTCTGTTTTTACAAACCTTTCGGATCTATTCACTGAAAAAGGCCTGCCCAGCATCAATAAACCTCTTGTTGCGATTGTGGTCTTAAGTGTTTTTGCAAATTACATTTTAAAAACCGGCAAGATACGAGCTCTGCCCAAAATAACCAAAATCGAATTTTTGTTAGTCGTTTATTTACTGTCCGTATTGTCATCAAGCTTTATCGCCATAAACCAATCCAAGGCCCTGACCGCTCTTTTTGATCTACTCAAAGATGTAACAGTTGGATATTGTATCTATTTGACACTCAACACAAAAGAAAAGGTGGAAACGGGTTTAAATATACTTATTGCAGCAGTGACTTTTGTCTCAATCCTTGGTGTTATTCACACCATTACAGGAACATCCAATGATTTTTGGGGCTTCGCCCAAAATAGTGCATTCGGACAAATAAGCGATTCAGACGGGCAATTAAGATACGCTGGCCCTCTTGGAGAATCAAATATTTGGGGACAGGTCCTGGTCTCATGTATCCCAATCGTCTTTTACAAGATTGTATACGCGCAAGGTCTTCTCAAAAAAGCTGCACCAGCCATGTCTGGGCTCCTGATCGTATTGGCCATGCTCTTCACGGAAAGTCGGGGAGCTTTTCTAGCCCTGGTGTTCATAATAATTTTGATCGCAATTGATTTAAGAATTCGAAGTACCACCCTCGTAACACTTACAATGATTGTTTTATTAATGCTGGCTGTTCTTCCCAAAAAGTACTCTGAAAGAATCTTAAGTCTGGATGTGCTTTTTCAAAATCAAGAATATGGATTAGCACAAGACGAATCATTTAACGGAAGGCAGGCAAAAATGCTTATAGGCCTCGCAATGTTTGCCAAAAACCCGTTTTTAGGGGTGAGATTCACTAACTATACAGAAAATTATTGGGAGTACGCGGGCAGTTTAGGAATAGATTCATCGGTTCTTGCTGTTGGCACCGAAGCAGAAGGAGAGGAACAACAACCTCATTCTCTTTATGTGGAAATAATGGCAGAGACAGGTATATTTGGAATTGCCAGTTTTGTAGGATTTCTGGGCGCTATTTTTCTTGGGCTCCAACAAACCCGGAAAAAGGCAATTGCATCAAAAACAAAAGATAGATATTGGTTCATGATGACATCAGCAATCATGATGTCCATCATTACTTATTTATTCGCTGGTTTTTTCCTTCATGGAATTGGTTTTAGGTTTATATGGGCTTTAATTGGAACATCACTTGCCTTTGTCTATCAAGACCAGAATCAGAATAAATTCACCGTACCAGTTTAAAGCAACATTTCCACAACAAGGCGGTTTAATGCGTTCATACTTATCAGTTCGTAAAAAAACGACAACCACTGGGTCTTATCCCAAAAATTTGACTCGCTTACACAAATCTCTGCACACTTTTTTAGACAAGAAGAGACCTAAGAAATCATGAGCAACTCCACAACACCAACTAGCAGTATCGGCAAAAAAGTGGCAACAAACGCCGGGTGGAATTACCTGGCCTTTGGACTGAGTAAAGGGATCAATATTGTCGCTTTTTCCATCATTGCCCATCTGCTTACTCCGGAACTATATGGTCTCTTTGCTCTTGCAACACCTGCAATAGATTATCTCTCGATACTAAATGATTTTGGATTGGGTGCCGCCCTGATACATCGCAGGGAAGATATTGACGAAGCATCAAATACAGCATTTACATTGAATATTATTATAGGAATGATCCTCACAGGGATCGTCATCGGGATCGCCCCACTGGTTGCAACATTCTTTCATGAACCTGCTGTCAAACCCATTCTTGGATGGCTTGGGGTAACTTTTACCATTAATGCATTTGGTTCGATTCATAGGGCACGCCTGCAGCGAAGCCTGCAATTTGGACGTAACATCATTCCCGAATTGGGAAATACACTTGTAAAGAACGGTATCGCGATCTGGCTGGCGGTCAAGGGCTATGGAGCCTGGTCACTCGTCTACGGGCAACTCGCCGGAGCTCTCACTTCAAGCATCCTGTTATGGGTGGTTGTTCCATGGATACCTAAAATTGTCTTTGATCTTTCCATGGTAAAGCAACTATTCAACTACGGTTTTTCCATCATGGCTGATGGAGCCATGACGACTGTGGCCGACAGTTTTGATTACATCGTAATCGGCCGCCTCTACGATAAAGCCGCCCTGGGCATCTATCAAATAGCCTACCGTTTGCCTGAATTACTAGTGATACAAACCCTGTCGATTTTGGCGGCTGTTTTCTTTCCGGCATTTTCATCGATACAGCACCAAATGGATGAACTACGTAAAAACTTTCTCATCACACTCAAGTATGTTCAATTATTAATAACGCCTATTTGTATTGGAATGGCGATTGCAGCAGAACCCATTGTTTATGCACTTTTAGGAGAACAATGGAGCGAATCCATTTCGATCATGAGAATACTATGTATTTATGCGCTTATCTTGTCTATTGGTTTTCACAGCGGAGACGTGTTTAAAGCTATCGGCCGTCCCGATATTCTTGTGAAGATTGCCATACCCGTTTTTTTCATCCGCTTGGCATCGGTTTGGATAGGTGCTCAATACAGCCTAATAGGCATCGCCTTTGGACATCTTGCCGCATCTATATTGGAATTGATCATTCGCACGATGGTTACAGTAAAGGTAATGAAAGTCAGTCTCACCAAAATCGTCAAACAGTTATCAGCGTTTATCGGGGGCATTGTCCTTGCGGCCTCTGCCATACCCGTTCTTTATATTACAAAGGACTTGGCCTCCTGGATCAGATTAGCTGCCACAGTAGCTGCTGGAGCACTGGGATACACGGCAACAATATGGTATATCGAACGTTCATCACTCTTAAAGATATTGGAAATCACGGGGTTCTCACGTTTTAGGCGGACTGAAAAAGGCCATGGATAAAACAAAACCCATTATTTGGATGATAGACAGGCTCGGCCCTGGCGGTGCAGAGCAGCTTATGTTAAATATCTTGAAAACCTTCAAGGAAGACGGGCTCAACATTCGTGTCTGTACTTTTAGAATCAAAAGGGATAACCCGATCTCAGTTGAATTAAATCGCATCGGACTACCAGTTGATTTGGTTCCCGTC
>DNDT01000168.1 GCA_003487525.1 Flavobacteriales bacterium | reverse complement strand
CATAAGCGATAGGTTTCTCCCAAATGGTAGTATAAGTTAGCAACATTCAGTGGTCTCTCGAGTTTGGTATACAGATCACGGCTTGCTATCATACTTTCTATCGCCTTTGCATAATCCCCACGTGCCCGATTAGAGAAACCGATACCTACAAGAACATCTGCGTTGCTGTCTGGTCTGTCTAGTTCAGTGTAGCGTTTACGGGCTTCATCATAATTTTCCAAAGCCAGATCATGTTTTTCCCACAAGCGATAGGTTATTCCTAACTGGTCGTACAAATTGGCGACATCCATTGGTCTCTCGAGTTTGGCGTACAGATCACGGCTTTCAATCAACTGTTCAACTGCCTTTATATAATCACCACGTGCTCGGTGTGAAAGACCAATACTCCATAAAACTTTTGCAATATCATCTTGACTATCCAGTTCTGTATAGAGTTTGTGAGCTTCCTCGTAATTTTCCAAAGCTAGGATATGTTTCTCCCACTGGAAATAGGTTTCACCTAGTTGGTAAGACAAATGAGCGACATCCAGAGGTCTCTCAAGTTTGGCGTACAGGTCACGGCTTTCTGTCAACTGCTCAGTAGCTTTGGCATAATCCCCACGCGCTCGATGTGAGTGACCAATGCTCCATAAAACGTTTGCAATATTATCCTTGCTGTCCAATTCTGCATATCGTTTACAGGCTTCCTCATAATTTTCCAAGGCTAGGTCATGTTTTCCCCACTGACGATAGGTTTCACCTAGGTGGTGATACAAGTAGGCTATTTGAAATGGTCTTTCGAGTTTCTCAAAAATATCACGGCTTTCTATCAACCTCTCAACGGCTTTTGCATAATCTCCATGCCCTAGATGTGATTGACCGATATCTCTAAGGACGCCTGCCACATTACCCAATGTGTCTAATTCTGCATAGCGTTTACGAGCTTCTTCGTAGTTTTCAAGAGCCGGATCATGCTTCCCCCATAAGCGATAGGTTTCTCCCAAGTGGTAGTATAAGTTGGCAACATCCAGTGGTTTCTCAAGTCTAGCGTACAGATCGCGGCTTTCTATCAACTGCTTGGTAGCTTTGGCATAATCACTACGTGCACGGTGAGACAACCCAATACTCCATAAAACTTTTGCAATATCATCTTGGCTGTCCAATTCTGTATAGCGTTTAAGGGCTTCATCGTAATTTTCCAGAGCCAGGTTATGTTTATCCCACTGTCGATAGGTTTCTCCCAAGTAATAGTATAAATTGGCAACGTTCAAAGGCCTCTCAAGTTTGGCGTATAAATCGCGGCTTTCGATTAAGCGTTCCACGGCCTTTGCATATTCTCCACGTGCCCGATTAGATAAGCCGATACCGACGAGAATATCTGCAATGTCATCTGGTCTATCTAATTCTTTGTAGCGTTTTCGAGCTTCTTCGTAGTTCTCAAGAGCAAGGTCATGCTTTCCCCACAAGCGATACGCAATACCCAGCTGGTTGTACAAATTTGCAATATCCAAGGGTCTCTCGAGTTTGACAAGAATATCAAGACTTTCGGTTAACTGTTTGACAGCCTGAGCGTAATCACCACGTGCTCGATGTGATAGCCCAATTCGAAAAATCGTATAAGCGATGTCATCTGTCTTGTCCAATTCTGTATAGCGTTTACGAGCTTCTTCGTAGTTCTCTAGGGCTAGGTCGTACTTTCCCCACAAGCGATATGCATCACCCATGTGGTAATAAAGATTGGCAATATCAAGAGGCCTTTCGAGTTTGGTATATAGTTCACGGCTTTCTATAAAACTTTCTATTGCCTCCATATAATTATTACGATCACGTTGTACTATGGCCAGGTTTAACTTCGTCTCAGCCACTTCCGGCTGTTGACCAAGTTCTTGATACAGATCGCTGGAATTGTTGTAACAGTTTATTGCATCATCAAATTTGTTCCACTCTTTATAAATATATCCAAGACTGCCCCATAAACTGGCAACTGCTGATGATTGACCCAGAACCTGGTACTTATCGCGACTTCTTTCAAGAAAATTTAGGGCTTCTTGATATTTGCCTTGTGTAGAGTAGGTCCATGCGGTGCTTTTGAAAATATCTGCGAGGAGGCCATCATTCCCTATTTCCTCGCATAAAGTGATGCCGTTTTCAAAACATTCCCTTGCATTATCGGTTTTCCCCCACATCCTGTAGGCAATACCCAGACTTTGCCAGAGTGATGCTTTTCTGTCTAAATGTTCAGTATCTGATTCCATCTCGAGTGCACGTTCAAAATATTGAACCGCATTTTGATATTGACCATTATCCCTGTAACTTGTCCCTATTTCCTCCAATACGGCGGACTTAATCCTTGGGAGGTGTTCAATTTCCTTGTTTTTTAATGCATCGTTCAAGATGTTTATGGATGTTTGGAGGTCATCTTGAATTCGATGTATTCGCCCCAACTGGATCTGGCAGTGTAGAATTGCACGTAAATCTTTTGAATCGGTCGCAAGTTTGAGCGCGTTTTGTAAATTCTCCTTGGCTAATCCCCATTTTTGTAAGTGACTATGACATTCTCCCAACCTTGCTAAAGCCAACCCGGCTTTATTTATGACGTTAATGTTTTTAGCTATTTGATAAGCCGCCTGAAAATCTGTTATTGCTTGCTGATAATCATTATAGGGCCACCCCATCTTTACATGCCCATGAACCATGCACTCCACATATCGTTGGTATTGTGGAATTCCGGGAATTGCTAGGTCCATCTCAAGTTTTTCGATTGCCTGCGATGTATCTCCGTTTCGCAGGGCAAGACAACAGTATCGCAATTGTTTTAATTGCAATTCAGGGATTTGAATCGGGCGTTTTAATATTTCAGTGATCTGATGAGCATATGTGTATTCTCGCTCGTAAAGAGCATCCGCCAATTCTTCAAATAGTAACTTTTGACCATTTAATGGATCGGCCTGAAGACTGGGATACAGGTGCTCAATCATGTGCTTTTTGTTTTTTGTGTTTTCTAGGAGCCCTTTGTAATATTTTGCTGCTGCAGCGTGGATTTCTCGGTATGTTTTTTGTTGCCTGTTGTATAAATATCTGAGCACGTAATCTCTAACCAGGTCGTGAATGAAATATACAGATGCCAATCTGGATACGAAGGAGTAATTCGTTAGTTTTAGAAAGAGTTTGTTGTCAAAACCCATTTCGCCGAATAAAAACTTAACAAACTCTTCATCGAATGTTTGGGATGTTGATGCTCTCCACACATAGCCCTTTTCTTCATCGGGAACCTGACTTAGGAAACGATCAGTTACTTTATCCACTATTTTGGATTTTTCCTCAGAGTATGATGTCGTTGCATCTCTGGCATCAAATATCTTGGAAGCATCCTCGCCTATTGGTAAAAGGGAGATCACATCCACCGTCATTGTAACGGCCAGAGCCAGACCCTCTGTAAAATCCAGAATCTCCTTCGCAAGCTCTGGATTCGTAATTTTGTTCTTTTCGAGATAATTCGACACTTCATTCAAAGTGAATGGGCGAATTTCCATAAAGTGCGTACTGTTTCGCCACATTAGATTGCTGCGGTCAAAGAGAGAATATCTCCCTGTAAGAACAGGAATTATCCTTACATTTAAATTGATCAAAAATTGTNNCTTCAGAAAATTTTTCAATCAACAATGGCTCTGGGTGTTCAATGAACTTTACATCATCCAGATTTCCCAACGCATTAACAAACCATTCGTGAAGTGATTTTGCAGAGAAGTTAATAATTTCCTGAACACCTTCGTGAATTTTCTCGTTGCTTGCAATCCCTGCCAACACTTCCCCGCCCGGCACAATCTTGGTTGCTTCGGTCGCAACCCCTCCAATTACCTTTGATATGCCACTTGGTGCCTTTGGGGATGACTCGCTCTCGATTTTCCGTATAACTTTTTCTTCCAACCCCTTATAACGCCGATATAGCTGATCAAAATCGGCAAATGGATTCAGCTTTGTTATTGATTGCAATCTTGTCTGTGAAAAATGTAATCTAATGGTTTGTAATAAATCGATTAGATTTAGAATGCTTTCACCAGTTTCCCGTTTTGCATCGATATAAATACAAAGAACTTTTT
>DNDT01000480.1 GCA_003487525.1 Flavobacteriales bacterium | reverse complement strand
TTTAAGGGATAATCATACCGAATTAAAAAAGAAGGGTTTTGAAATTTTGGGTGTGAGTGCAGACGACCACAAGAAACATTTGAAATTTATAGACAAATATCAGCTCACCTTTCCCCTGATTGCCGATACCGACCGGAAAATAATCGAATCATTCGGCGTATGGGGAGAGAAAAAATTTATGGGCAAGACCTATGACGGAATCAAACGGACAACTTTTATTATTGATGAAAGTGGTGTCATTCAAAAAATCATTGAAAAAGTTAAAACAAGTAATCACAGTGAACAAATAATCGAAACTATTTCCAAATAAATCTAATTATGGCTACCGATACAAAAGAAATAAATAAGGAGAAATTGAAAGCGCTTCAGCTTACCATGGAAAAAATTGATAAAACCTATGGCAAGGGAACCGTCATGAGGCTAGGTGAGACTCAACTCGAAAAAATTGAATGTATATCTTCCGGATCCATCGGTCTGGATCAGGCCCTTGGAGTTGGAGGATATCCACGTNNGGCGAGCAGGCGCTGGAGATTGCCGACACGCTCGTGCGCAGCGGCGCCATCGACATTATCGTCGTCGACAGTGTCGCGGCGCTGGTTCCGGCTGCCGAAATCGAAGGTGAAATGGGCGACAGCAGAATGGGACTACAGGCCCGATTAATGTCTCAGGCTTTGCGGAAATTGACGGCCACAATTAGCAAGACAGGATGCACATGCATTTTTATCAACCAACTGCGCGAAAAAATTGGAGTCATGTTTGGAAATCCGGAGACGACCACCGGCGGAAACGCGTTAAAATTTTATGCTTCCGTTCGATTGGATATTCGCAGGATTGGTCAAATCAAGACAGGTGAAGATGTGACGGGAAACCGAGCCAAGGTGAAAGTGGTCAAAAACAAAGTTGCGCCTCCGTTCAGGAAAGCTGAGTTCGACATTGTATATGGAAAAGGAATTTCTATCCTGGGTGAAATTATTGATTTGGGTGTGGAATTCAACATTATTAAAAAGAGCGGAAGTTGGTTTAGCTATGGTGATGTAAAACTGGGACAGGGACGCGATGCCGTAAAGGAATTGCTTGCCGATAACGTTGAGTTGGCTGATGAATTGAAAGAAAAAATTGTGGCGGAATTGAGCATGAAATGATGACTCATAGATGTATGAGGAGAATGATGCTTTAATTAAATTTGCGCACTATGTACAAATGGCTATTTCTCCTCATTCCGTTCTGTTTTGCCTGCCGGTCGGGTGACCAAAAGACAAGTGACCTTACAGATTATTCAAATTTAAGTGACGCAGAGCTTGTCCAAAAAATGGACGAACTAAACCTCAGAATTCGTCAAAACATTAACGATGGGGATTTATATCTTGAGCGTTCACTGATTTTTGAGGCCGGAGGTGACTTTCAGTCTGCAATGGCCGATGTTGACAGGGCACTTAATATTAATCCTGAAAAGGCAGGATACTTTGTTCGACAGGGTGAATTGTTTTTAAAAACAGGAAGTTACAACCAGGCAGAATCTTCACTTATCAAAGCAAGTCAGATTGACAGGGAGAATTTATCTTCAAGACTCAAATTGGCGGAATACTACTATTATAACAGGCGTTTCAAGGAAGGTATGCGGTATGTTAATGAGGCGTTGAGAATTGACATGTACAATGCCGAAGCATATTTTTTAAAAGGAATTATTCATGAAAATTCGGGAGATACGGATTTGGCGATATCAAGTTACCAAACCTGTGTTGAGCAGGATCCGGACTACTTTGAGGCGTATTTTCAATTGGGTATGATTTTCGCCTCTAAAAGAAATCCGCTTGCCATTGAATATTATAACAATGCCATAAGGATTCGGCCCGGTGAGACACAATCCTATTACAACAAGGGACTTATCTGCCAGGAAACAGGAGATTACAATCAGGCACTTTTGACCTACAGCGAATTACTCAAGATAGATCCAAATTACAAGGAAGCCCATTTTAACATGGGTTATGTGAATATGTTCTTTTTGAGGGAATACAAACAGGGCGCCATTCATTTTACCAGGGCAATAGATGCTTCGCCGGATTATTATCAGGCCTATTACAACCGAGGGTATTGTTATGAACTACTGGGTGATATTCAGCGCGCTGCCATTGATTATAAAAACGCCCTTCAGATTAAACCCGATTATACGATTGCCGCCGAAGGATTGAGCAGGGTTACGATCAATTAATACGCTGTTAGATGAGTGACGAAAAAATAATTTTCTCGATGCACCGGGTGAGCAAAGTGCTCAATTCGGGTAAGCAAATTATTAAGAACATATCGCTTTCATTTTTTTATGGGGCTAAAATTGGAATTATTGGTGCCAATGGTTCCGGAAAATCAACTGTTCTGAAAATAATTGCAGGTTTGGATAAAGCCTATCAGGGAGAAGTTGTCATCAATGATCAATACAGTGTCGGATATCTTTCGCAGGAACCTGAACTGGATAATTCAAAAACCGTAAGACAGGTAGTTGAGGAAGGAGTGAGTGAAGTGGTTCAGGCCCTGTCCGAATTCGAAGCTGTCAACAATGCCTTCGCCGATCCCAAGGTCATGGAAAATCCTGATGAAATGGACAGGTTAATCAGGAAACAAGCGGAAATACAGGAGAAAATTGATGAATACAATGGCTGGGACCTCGACAATAAGTTGAGCCGCGCCATGGATGCCTTGAATTGCCCCCCTGAAAATGACTTGATTAGCAAGCTTTCAGGAGGCGAAAGAAGAAGAGTGGCGCTTGTGAGGTTGCTGTTGAAAGAACCGGATATTTTATTGCTTGATGAACCTACCAACCACTTGGATGCCGAATCCGTTTATTGGCTGGAACAACATTTAAAACAATATAAGGGAACGGTTATTGCCGTGACTCATGACAGGTATTTTCTGGATAATGTCTCGGGTTGGATTCTTGAACTGGATCGTGGTGAGGGTATTCCATGGAAAGGGAATTACTCTTCCTGGCTTGAACAGAAATCGATCAGGCTTAAAACGGAAGAGAAACAGGAAAGCCGCAGACAGAAAATTTTAAAACGCGAATTGGAATGGTCGCGAATGTCTCCCAAGGCAAAACAGGTTAAGTCCAAAGCCAGATTGAGCAACTACGAGAAGTTGCAAAGTGAAAAATCGAAAGAAAAAATAGAGAACCTCGAGCTCTACATTCCGAATGGACAAAGGTTGGGGAACAAGGTCATAGAATTTGAAAATGTTTCTAAATCATTTGGCAACAGGGTGTTAATAGAAAATTTGACCTTCAGTCTGCCACCTGCCGGTATCGTTGGTATCATTGGGCCCAACGGAGCCGGGAAAACAACGCTTTTCAGAATGATAATGGGTGAGGAACAGATGGATTCGGGTACCATTGGCATTGGAGAAAGCGTACAAATGGCATACGTCGATCAGAGTCATAAAGACGTGGATCAAAATAAAACGGTGTGGGAAGTTGTGTGTGATGGCCTGGATACCATTGAAATAGGAGGGAATAAATTTAATTCAAGGGCCTATCTGGCACAATTTAATTTCACGGGTTCGGATCAAAACAAAAAGGTGAATGTCTTGTCTGGAGGAGAACGCAACAGACTCCATTTGGCGATGACGTTAAAACTGGAGGCCAATGTGCTGCTGCTCGATGAGCCAACCAATGACATTGATGTCAACACGCTGAGAGCACTTGAAGAAGGAATTGAGAATTTTTCGGGATGCGCTGTGGTGATTTCTCATGACAGATGGTTTCTGGACAGGATTTGCACCCACAT
>DNDT01000312.1 GCA_003487525.1 Flavobacteriales bacterium | reverse complement strand
CCATATTATTAAACGAATCAGGGTTAAGAAAATCGGAACCTACGAAGAAATGGCCGGGGATCTCAAGCTGCGTATTGCAAGAGATGGCCGAAGCAAGATGAGTAAAAAGTCCTTCATTAAAAAGGTGAAGGAGGAATACGGATTTAAAGAAAACATTGCCAGGCGAAATGACTTTTACAAGGTACTCGATTCAACGCTTTTTGAGCAGAAATGGAAGGTTGAAAAAGCATCTAAATTGACCAAGCCGATGATAACGCTGGGCGATACAGCGGTGAAGCAACAGGATTTTGCCAACTATATTGCGACTCATCAGCCCAGAGGCAATCAGCTTAGCATCGAATCATACGTGAATATGCTGTATGAGCTGTATGTTGAAGAATTGTGCACCAGGTACGAGGACGTTCGCCTTTCGGACAAATACCCTGAATTCAGGATGCTGATGCGGGAATACCACGACGGAATTCTGCTTTTTGATCTTACGGACGATTTGGTTTGGTCCAAAGCAGTAAAGGACTCGGTTGGATTGCAGAAATATTACGACGCGCACAAGTCCGAATACATGTGGAACGAGCGTCTGAAAGCAAATATCTTTAATTGCATTGACGAAGCAACCGCTAAGTCATGCCGGAAATTGGTGAAATCCAGAGAAAAGAAGGCTCATACCAACGAAGATATCCTTAAAATGACAAATGTGACATCTCAGTTAAACCTTGAAATTGAAAGCGGAAAATTCAGCAAGGGGGACAACGAGATAATTGACAAAATAACCTGGGAAAAGGGTATTTCTGAAAATGTAAAATTAAATGACAGGATTTATTTTGTGGAAGTTCAAAAGGTTTTGCAGGCGCAACCGAAAGAACTGAATGAAATAAGGGGAATCATGACTTCGGCTTTCCAGACACAACTGGAAGAGAATTGGTTAGCCGATCTGAAAGCCAAGTATCCTGTGACGGTTCACAAAGAGCACTTGTCACTCATTAAATAAGTATTTTGCCAAAGCCAGCCATTGTTTGTTTTCTGTTCTCCGCCTTATTTTTTTCGTGCAACCTGGTTGAGAATGACAAGAGAGAAGGTGCAATTGCCAGGGTACATGAGCGTTATCTTTACAAGGAGGATTTAGGTGATCTGCTTTCGAAACTTGAAGGGGATAAGGATAGTGCAACCATTGTAGGCAATTACATAAACTCCTGGATCCAGCAAGAACTTTTGCTTGAAAAAGCGGAACTTAACTTAAGGGAAGATCAAAAGGATTTTCAGAAACTCATTGAGGATTACCGGCGTTCGCTGATTATTTACGCTTTTCAAAAAGAATGGATCAAGTATAACCTCGACACCATTGTCGGAAGTGAGGAGATTGATTCGTACTATGAAAACAATCAGGCAAATTTTGAGCTGAAGGAAAACATCGTGATGGCACGATATGTTGTGGCGCCCAACAATGCGCCTAAACTGAAAGACTTGGAGAAAACCATCAAGGGCGAAGGAAAAAATTTCAGACAGGATTTTCATGATTATTGTTTGCAATATGCAACGATCTACCAAGAGAATGACTCTACCTGGATGCCTCTGGATGAAGTACTTGCGAAAGTACCGCTGGAAATAGATGATGAAGAGAATTTTCTGCGCAGGAATAAGTTTGTGTTCTCCGTTGATACGACGAACATATACATGCTATATATCCAGGATTTTAAAATAAAAAGCAGTACTTCACCGTTGAGCTTTGAGCGCGAAAAAATAAGAAGCATTATTATCAATCAGCGCAAACAAGCACTCTTGAGTAAAATGAAAGAACAAATGTTCAACATGGCATTGCAGAAAGGCAAGGCGGAAATATATTAGGTGTGAATAGATTTCTTATCCGGCTCTTATTAATTTCTTTTGTTTTCGGGCAATCTATTTTATCGGCCCAGAATGAAATGGTGATTGACGGTGTTATTGCCGTTGTTGGATCTGAAATACTGCTTAAGTCTGATCTGGAAAAAAACGTCATTCAGTATAAGACACAAGGTGTTTTTATCACAGATGACGTGCGTTGCCAGGTACTCGAGGATTTACTGTTTCAAAAACTCCTGATCAATCAGTCAAAGCTGGATAGCATAGAAATCACCGAGCAACAGCTGGATCAGGAATTGGACCGCAGAATCAAGTACTTTGTTTCTCAAATCGGTTCTGAACGGGCCCTGGAAGAATACTACAAAAAGACGATGGAAGAAATCAGGACGGAGCTTCGTGAAAATCTTCGCGATCAGATGATCATTCAACGCATGCAGGGAGAAGTAACCGAAGGCATGGATATATCTCCGGCTGAGGTTCAGAAATACTTTAAAGCCATCCCGGAAGACAGTCTGCCGTTGATCAATGCGCAGGTTGAGGTCAGGCAAATAGTCATTCTGGCACCTGCAAATCGGGACCAGGTCGAAGAGGCCAGGGAAAAACTCAAGGATCTCAGAAAGCGAATTAAAAACGGCGAGGATTTTGCCACCATGGCCATTCTGTATTCCGAAGACCCGGGTACGGCCAAGCAAGGGGGAGAACTTGGATTTGTGGGAAAAGCGGAAGTTGATCCGGCTTTTGCCGAAGCGGCATTCAAATTAAAGGGAAATGAGGTTTCCAGAATTGTAAATTCAGCTTTTGGAATGCACATTATCCAGCTAATAGAGAAAAAGGGCGATAAGGTAAACGTACGGCACATTCTTATTAAGCCAAAGGTTCAGGGTACGGAGATTTTACGTTCCAAAGAACTGTGTGACAGCATCAAAGATGTAGTGGACAGGTACGATTCACTGAGATTTGAAACAGCTGCCGTGCGCCACAGTCAGGATGAAGAGAGCAAGAATAGCGGAGGGTTGATGGTGAACCCGTATACCGGATCTTCGATGTTCGAGTTTGATCAGTTGGACCCATCGATATACATTGCCATTGAGAAACTCGATGTCGGTGATGTATCAATTTCGACGGCCTATTCCACAAGAGACGGAAAAAAAGGATATGCACTTTATTATGTTTCAAAGAAAATCGACGCTCACCATGCAAATTTGGAGATGGATTATCAGTTGATTCAGGAACTTGCCTTGCAGAAAAAACAGGAAGAAGTGGTGACCGAATGGATCGAAGGTAAACTGAAAAGTACCTATTCAAAAATCAATGCCGATTACAGAAATTGTAAATTCGACAACGACTGGGAAAAAGTAAACTAAGAAATGGAAGAACGTAGTAAATCGACTGATGTAGAATTGATAGATGCCTTTGTCAAGGATTTTTCCACGCTCAAGAATGAAATAGGACGCGTCATTGTCGGGCAGGATGAAATTATAGAAAAGGTACTTATTTCAATCTTTTCCCGGGGTCACTGCTTGCTGGTTGGTGTGCCCGGACTTGCCAAGACGCTGCTGGTCAATACGATCTCGCAGATTCTGCAACTCTCGTTTCGCCGGATCCAGTTTACGCCGGACCTGATGCCCTC
>DNDT01000155.1 GCA_003487525.1 Flavobacteriales bacterium | reverse complement strand
TAAAAAAGCTGTTTCCCCACTTAATTCTTCCGACCTCAACAAATCAAGAATTTTCTGTTGTTCACTCAGAACATATTCACTCATGAATTGTGCCTGATCGTAAATATCAAATTTCAATGAGTTGGATTCAAATCCATTTGCTGTTTCCTGGTATTTCCCTACTTCTTTGTATATCACATCAGAAGCAGTTATTTGCCTCCATAATTTTGGATTTTCCGTCTTCAAATTTGGATTTGCTTTTAATATTTCCTCTATTATTCTCTTGTTCTCCAGATATTGTTCATTGTTTGATTTAGCCAGGGCCAAATATGCCTGCAACTTGTTTTCTTCAATTGATTTTTGCAATTCCAGTAATTGATCCTTCGCCGATTTATCGACAATTTCAGACTTCAACAAAGCCTGTTGCTGTTTTTCCAGGGACTTTACATTCCAATAATATTTGGATGCTTCGGCATAACTAAAAGAGGATATGGGTGATAAATCATCGACTTTGTTAAAATCCTTTTTTGAAAAGACATAATCTTTTGCCTTTTCTTGCCAACCCACCACTTTATCGGCTAATTCCTTTTCAGCTTCTTCATTCATAAAGGCTTTGTTTTGGGTTTTCTCGAGATCCGAAACCGCCAGGTCATTTTGTGTTTTTTGCGATTGCAATACAAGCAAGGATAATTCTAGCCGTTGTTTTTCTGATTTTCCTCTGGCCTCATCCATAGAAGCTTCTTTTTGAGCAATTGCGCTCATTGTACTTGCCTGACTTTCTTTATAATCATTTGAAATTTCCTGATAGGTATTGCGCGATGAAACGTTAACCCCAACTGTCTCATCCTCTGCATTCTGAATTTCCTTTTCACCAATCTGAGAATCCTGACCCGCTGCGGCTGTTTTAGTATCCGAAATATCCCCTTCCTTTATATCCGAAGTCGTTCCGACAAGATCTCGTGCCTCGGTCGTTTTGTATTGAGCCAAATACTGATTGCTCATTGCAAGGTGGTTTTCTTTTTCTTTTTGAAGTGATTTAATCATTTCTTCGGTCTCTTTTATTTCTTCCTTGCCACTCAGACCCGTGAGTTTCTCTTTGAGATATAGGATCTCATCCTGGATGCTCATTGACCAATAATTGTGAATTTCAGATATGAACCTATTTTTTTGAGATTCAGAAAAAGAGTAATTCAACTCAACATCAGAAATCAACGCGGCGTATTTCGAATTGTAATGATCGTCATCAACCATTTCCGGGTCAAAGTCGATCACATAATCAGGATTTGGCCGGATAAGCAATTCTCCCAGGAAAATTTCAATTTCATAGTCTGAAAACTCCTTTGCCGCTAATTCTGTGTGTTTCTTAATCTCATTTGTCAACTCGTTTATTTCCTTTTGAATTTCTATTTTTTCTTCCCGGCTCTGGGTGGAACTCAGTTTCTTTTTGCTTGTAGCTCTGGCATCAGTGAGTGCCTTCGCCCAATTCAGTTCAAGTGCTGCAGCAGTGATTTCTTTTGCAGGGTCATTTGCGGCTGAATTTACAATGGCTGACTGGTTTTCATATACCTGATCAATTTCAATTCTGCTCTTACCAGATGCATTGGCGATGACAGCCGTAACGCCCAGTTTGGAAGAAGCGCCCATGGAAACCGTTCCAACAGCCGGTTGATCCGAACCAACCGTAGTTTCAGCCGGCCCTTGATTTTTCTTTTCAGGGCTCTGATCAGAAACATTAGACTCTTCAGGTTCATCGATAGCTGTCTTCTTTTCCTGTCCTTGCTGATTTCCTTCCATCTCTGCTGTCGGAATAACCGGGCTTGCCATGGCAATCGCATCTTCTCCGTATTTTGCCGATTTCATCTCATATTCAACTTTCTTTCCATCCAATATTTTGATCCGTTCGGCAATCAGATCTTTTTCAGTCTTTTTCTCTGTGAACTGAAGGTGATTTTGCTGAATTTTTATGTCTTCATTCACGGTTTGAGCCCAATGCTGATAGAGTTTTGACAGTTCTTTATTTTTTTTAACACCATCGGCTATCAATTCAATTCCGGCAAGGTTTATAAAATATAGCTCATCGTAATTCACCGAAGTTCAGGAATTGTCAACAGCGGCATAATACTGAGCCTTGTTCAGATCCTGATCAGAGGATCCGCTTGCAATAAACTCCTGATATTCTTTTCCAATTACATCCTCGATGTATCGCTGTTCTTTGAAATATTCAATAAGCTTAGCCAATTCGGCACTTTCATCCTCATCGAGTCTCCCGACCAATTGGCGTTGAGATTTCACTGTCGTAATAAAACCACTAAGTTGCCTTGCATCACTTTCCAGACTTCTTTTCTCAATTTTTAGTTTTTGATATTTATCCTTAACCTCCTTATATTCATAAGTTAAATCTTCCAAATCAATTTCTTTGGCTCCCTTTTCGGCTGAAAGCTGACTTTTAGCTTTTTTATTTGTTGTAGCATCAATCTTCTCATTCAACCTCTTTATTTCATCTTTCAAAGAATTCAAATCCGATGAAATATCATTGTAATAACTCTCTTGTTTACCGAGTTTTTCATTGTTGCCGTCAATAAGTTCCTTATAGCGCTCGGGTGCCATTTCATAAACAGACTTCATCCCTTTCAAATCCTGAATTTTTGGTCCAAAATCCTTGAGATCATTTTGCATTTCCTCATCCGACAGGTTGTCTCCTTTTGATTTAATCTCCGACAGTGATTTTTTAATTCGGTCCTGATCATTTTTCTTTTCTTCAAATTCATTCAACAGGCTTTCCGTAAAGTCGAATGAAACAATTGCATCCGACGCGATTGGCTCCAGTTCACTTCTCTTTTTAAGTAACTGATTAAGGGTGCTTTCCTTTGTTTCAGGATCATTTTCATTCTCCATTTTAAGTCTTAATTCTTCGACTTTGTCATACATTTCATCAGCCTTCTTTGATTTATCGAATGAGTATTTATATCCAAATTCGATTGCTATTTCCAGTTCATTCAAGTCGAGTGACAGTTGGTTCGCCAGTTCTGTCATTTCGACCTTAAGGGCTTTATGTTGTTCAGAGATTGATTCTAATTCACCCGGCTTGTTCAATTCACTTGCTTTGATGTCAGGTTGCCCACTTATTTCTTTCATGACATCATCGAAACTGGAATTCACTTCGAGATTGGAAGCCGATTTCAATAGTGCAAGCATACTTTCTTCGTCCACCCCGGTCTTGGACGACGGATCAAAAAGATTTTTAATGACCAATTTTTGATTCTCGCCAGATCCGACAAGCCGAATTTCTTGCTTTAGACTTGCAAGGTCTTGTTGCTCTGGAATATCAACCTTTCCTGTATGTACGGGTGAATTTTCGTCTGTCTCGACAACAAATTTGTAGGAACGACCGCTTTTTGGAAACTGAATATCATAAGCACCGGATTCCTTATCCGTGAAATAAGTGCCAACCTTCGAATTTTCTTCAAGGTCATAAATCGTAATCTTGGCCGATTTTATTTCTGATTCACTTTCGGATATAAACTTTCCTTTTATAAACGCCAGATCAAAGGGTTTTCTCGATATCTGGACGCGATAGACGACAATTTTTCCATCTATGGAGGATCGATCAGAAGCGAAATAAGCAAGTTGATTTTTAAAATCGGAAATAAAGAGAATATCGTCAAAGGTCGAACTTATGGCAAAGTTCAAATTTTCAGGTTGTGACCAGGTTCCGGTACTTTCATTGTACGAACTTTTAAACAGGTCATAACCACCCATACTATTGTGACCCTTGGACGCAAAATACAAGGAACCATCGGGATGCATAAATGGGTAATCCTCGTCATAATCAGTGTTAACCGGGCTGCCTATATTCTCGGGGCTTCCCCAATCTCCTGATGCACTTTTACGCAATCTAAAAATTTCCAACCCCTTGCTTTTGTCATCTCCATATCCCGACATATATAGTTCCCGAGCTTCTTCGGGTAAATATATCAGTGATGTCTCCCCGAGTTTTAAATCCAGTTTGCTTTTAAACTCGTCTGGTTTGACAATGATTTTTCCACCTATTTCTCCCAACTCATAAATTCTGAAAAATTCTTCCCGATTTATTTCCTTTTTCTCCAATACATTGAGATCCAATACATTGCTGAGCAGTGCTTTTCCATTGTTGCACATTTCAATTTTTCTGTCGACATCGAGGGAAGCCACCTTTTTTGCATTTCCCAGGGACTTAAATTTAGAATAGTACTTTATTGCCTTGTTCAGTTCATAATTCCGATGTAATGCCTCACCATAATAATAATTACTTATGGGATCTGCTTCCGATTTACCGGCAGCGTACTTTAAATATTTCAGACATTCGGCCTTATCCCGCTCAGCATGTAACAGGCAGACACCATATTTCATGTTATAGGATGCTTCTTTGGGATATAAACTCACCAGCTGACTGAAAAGTGGCATGGCATTCACATACTGACCATTTTCATACAAATCATCCGCCGCTTTGATCATATCGGCTTCGGACTCATACTTGGTTTGAGCCACGAGGCCATTAAGGGACATGAACAATCCAAGAAACAAGCAGAATAATCCTTTCAAATTCAATTTCATTTTCTGCCTAAATCAATCATCAAGTTCGTCATCATCTTCAAGTTGTTTTCCACTTGCAAATATTTTCGATTCTTCCTTGCGAATTAATCGTTCAATGTTCTTTTGATGAGTAAGTATTACAATTACGGTGATAAAAAGTGAAAAGAGGATAAGCGAAAGAAACTCCGTTTTTTCGACAAAAATAATATACAACGGAAAGGCCACCGAACTAATCATTGAGCTAAGCGACACATATCTGGTAAGGAGCAATACGATACTGAACACAACAAGTGAACACACCGCAGCCAACGGATCCATTGCAATGACGACGCCCAAAAGAGTGGATATCCCTTTCCCACCTCTAAAACCGGCATAAATTGGAAAGATATGACCAAACAAAGCCGCTATTCCCAAAACCAACTGAAGGTTGATAAATGCCTGTGTTTCCACCCCAACATCT
>DNDT01000063.1 GCA_003487525.1 Flavobacteriales bacterium | reverse complement strand
CCCTGTTGATTTTTTCACTTTTCTATGCCTATTTCTATTTCAGTGATTACGTCACAGAGTGGTACAACCTTCAGAATACCCCAAACCTGTTGTGGGAGAAGTTTTTTGATTTCTCCCAGTACGGAGTGGCCTTCTACGCATCCATCCTGATGGTCACCCTGGTCCCGACAGTCATTATAGGAATACCCTGGTTTCGCAGTGTGAACAGCATCGCATTCTCGTCGTTGCTGGTTGTCATCGGGTTGTGGATCAGGCGTTACCTTATGATAGTTCCTGTACTGGAAACTCCTTATCTGCCCGTTCAGCAGGATATCCGCCAGGACTGGGTACTTTATCATGCCACCTGGATTGAATGGACAATAACCGCTGCGGGGGTCGCACTGTTTATACTGTTTTTTGTGATCGCGTCGAGAATTGCCCCGATCATTCCATGCAGCGAAATGGTGGAAAAAGAAGGTGAAAGCCGGTTCGTCTTTTCTTACAAGAAAAAGAAGCACCTCTCACCTCATGATTTATCAACCAAAGAAATTTAGGACCGATGAAAACAACACAATATGTATCGAGCATCGTTTTAATTCTCAGCCTGCTTCTAAGCACAACGCAGGCAGTGAATGCGCAAAAGAAAAATTCAAGGATGCGCGTTTATTACGAAAAACTGTCCGACAACAGCAAAAAGATTTCCGCCATTCTGATCAAAGGAAAGGGAAAGGACATGACCAGCGTCGAAAACGCCGAGGTGTTTCTGTCCACCTTTGACGGTGAAGAAGAAATTCCTTTGACCACGGTATTTACCGACGCAAACGGTGAAGCCGATCTTTATGTTGAAGAGGGATACCGGTTTCCTGTGGATGAAGAAGGAACGGTGACTGTGATGGCTGTTTACAATGGCTGTGACAGCATCAAATCTTCCGACAAAGATGTTACCTTCAAAGATGTGCACCTGGAGGTTTCCCTCGAAGTGGTCGATTCAGTTAAAACAATAACGGTAAAGGCATTCGAGCTGTCTCCCGAAGGTGAACCCATGCCGGCTGCGGAAATAGATCTCAAGGTAGGTGTGCAACGTCTACACAGCATACTATATCTGGAAGAGGGGGAGACCGACGAAGATGGAATGGCCGAAATCCACTTCCCGGATGACATTCCCGGTGACGGAAGCGGCAACATCAGCATTGTAATTAAGATAAGCGAAGACAAGGTTTACGGTACAGTCACCAAAACGATTGTCAAGGACTGGGGACTGGTGGTTGATTTTTCGGAAGCAACCAATGGCCGTTCACTTTTCGGAGATGAGGCACCGCTCTGGATGATCATTTCGGTGTTCATCATTTTGCTCGGTGCATGGTTCCATTTTCTCTTCGCCATATACCAGGTCTTCAGAATGTCAAAAACCAACAAATATTTAGTTTAAAACAAGGATTTTAACCGTCGATGTATTATATTTAACCTACACCAATTCAATATATTGAGTACTAAAAAAAGTAAATAATGAAAACAAATCTTAGATTAATTTTATCGCTCGGAGCAATCGCTCTTTTTACCTTAACATTAGCAGCTTTTAGCCTCTCTCAGGATCCATGGAGTGTGCCGGACAAGTATAAAAATATGAAGAATACTACCGGTGGAAAAGATTCAGACGGTGTTGGCGAAGAACTTTACGCTCAGCACTGCAAGTCATGCCATGGAAAAGAAGGATTTGGTGATGGAACAAAAGCCAAAGAACTTAAAACTGAAATGAGAGACTTGTCTTCAAAAGAGGTCCAGTCACAAACAGACGGAGTGCTCTACTACAAAGGCATCATCGGTCGCGACGAAATGCCGAATTTTGAAAAGAAAATTGGTGACGTTGAAGATCGTTGGATGGTAGTGAATTACATCCGAACCATGGCTGAATAACAGACCTGTTATATTCATAAAAAGGGGGGCAATTGTTCCCCTTTTTTTTTATCTTCAAGGAACTAAAAAATTGGGATCCACATGTCTGAAATCGAAAACAAAAATAACTCCGAAAATGAATCCTTGTTGAGTAGAATCGAATCGCTCGAAAATCGTCTCACTCACATTGAGTCAAGGCTTCGAATAGAATGGGTTGGTAAAAAAGAACCTGCTGTCGGCCCCTCCGGAATACCGGAGGAACACGAAGAGGATTCGACCGAATCCAGGATTGTTGAATATGGACTTGCATGGCTCGGAAGCATCGTGTTTTCATTCGGAATTGTCTTTTTGATGTCTTATCTGGAAAGTCTGGGATATCCCGTAATGTCGGTTGCCATCGCTTACATTGCCGCTTTTATGTTTATCCCGATTTCGTACTTCATGCGAAAATCATTTCCGACCCTGGTCAATGTACTGAACATTGTCGGTCCGATCCTCCTGTTCTACATTACTCTCAGGATGCACTTTTTCGCGGAAGAACCACTGCTCGCAAACCAGACCCTGGTACTTATACTGATGTTGGTGGTGGTTGGATTCCAGTTGTACAACGGCATTCGTAAGAATTCGGAATTTCTTGGAAGTGTGGCTATTATCCTCGGAATCATAACAGCCATCCTGAGCGACTCGGCATACATCATTTTTTCGCTTCTTACCTTAATGGCCCTCGGTGCCGCTCTATTATTTCACATTAAATTATGGTGGAAACTGCACATTTTCACGTTATTTCTGGTTTACATAACCCATTTACTCTGGTTGTTTGGCAATCCATCTATGGGTCACCCGATGGGAATTGTCGAATCCCCGGAACACAATATTTTATTCCTTTTCGCCTACGGCATCATCTTTTCACTTTCCATTTTAATTCCAACGGATAAACTCGAATCGAACACCGGATTAATCTCAATTTCACTGTGGAACGCACTCGGATTTTCATTTGTACTGCTTCTGCTTATGCCGTCTTTTTACGCTGAGACCTATCCCATGATGTTCAGTGCAATCTCATTGTACTGCCTCCTGTTTGCCGTATTTTTAAAACTGAAGGTGGATCGAAATTTTGCCCCGGCAACTTACGCCTCTTTTGGATTTATGGCGTTCAGTATCGCGATATACGGATTCACCGGCTTACCCGATTCGTATTTCCTTCTCGTACTTCAGAGTTTGCTTGTCGTAACCCTTGCACTTTGGTTCAGGTCTCAGATCATTGTGGTTGCAAACGCATTTTTATTCGTTTCCATTCTCTTTTTGTTCCTGTTCACATCCGAATCAATTGATTTGATAAACTTTTCATTTGTTTTCACCGCATTGGTGACAGCCAGAATACTGGGCTGGCAGAAAGAACGACTTACGCTAAAAACCGAAATCTTCAGAAACATCTACCTCCTGATTGCCTCATTCATGATTTTGTACAGCCTCAATCAGGCCGTTCCAAGTCATTATGTCACATTCTCCTGGACAGCCACGGCCATTGGATTCTTTTTAATGAGTATTCTGCTTCGCAATATCAAGTACCGCTATTTGTCCATCTTCGTATTCGTGGTCACAGGCGGTCACCTGTTCTTTGTTGATTTGGGAAAAATGGATGTTGGTTACCGGGTAATTGCATTTTTACTTTTTGCCATCATTTCCATCGGTGTTTCTCTTTATTACACAAAACGAATCAGAAAAAAGTAAGGAAAATCAGCTCTGCTCTGGCATGGATTTTTAAGAGTTAATATCCTGTCAATCTATAATTTAGAATATCACGGATAATCATCCTTTTTTGTGGCGAAAATCGGTATTCTTCATGATTTACATCATATATACTACGTCGACAAAATCTAAACTTTGCCCTGTTATTGCAGACATTTATTGATAAACAAAGCGTAAGAAGACCTTAACAAATAATAAATTCAATTTAGATGAGACTCCCAAAATCATATTATAACCTCACCTCCTTCGTTGGTACAGCCATTGCAGGGGTAAGTTTAATTACCACTATCGTATTCGCCATCGTTGCCTATTTGTACGAAGACACAAGTTCTTATGTAGGTCTGTTTATTTACATCATCATTCCTAGTTTTATGGTTCTCGGTCTTCTGATCATACCGATCGGAATGCTGATCGAAATAAGGAGAAGAAAGACCAGGGAACTGGAATACATTAAAAAGGGCTGGCCGGTTATCGACTTAAACGTTTCCAAGTACAGAAACGCCATCCTGATCTTTAGCGTAGGTACCATCATTTTGGGTATCATTTCATCGGTCGGAAGTTACGAGGCCTTCCACTACACAGAATCAAACGAGTTTTGCGGCACCTTGTGTCACGAAGTGATGGAGCCTGAATATGCGGCCTATCAGAATTCACCGCATGCCAGTGTTAAGTGCGTCGAATGTCATGTCGGAAGTGGCGCTGACTGGTACGTCAGATCAAAATTATCCGGTTTAAGACAGGTTTACGGTGTGTTGACTGACAATTTCAGCAGACCTATTGAAACGCCCATTCACAACTTGAGACCTGCCCGTGAAACCTGTGAAAAATGTCACTGGCCACAGAAGTTTTATGCCAGACAGTTAAGGCAGGAGAAACATTTTCTAACCGATAGTTTAAATACCGAATGGAACATCGGAATTCAAATGAAAACAGGACCGGAACACAAGGCCCTTGGACTTACCGAAGGTATCCACTGGCACATTAATCCCGATGTTCAGATTGAATATGTTTCAAAGCGAGACCAGAGGAAGGTAATTCCCTGGGTTAAGTATACAAATAGGAGCACAGGTGAAGTTATTGTCTACGAAGATGAAGAAACGGCCCTTGATGAAGAAAAAATGGCAGTGGCAGAAATGAGAGAAATGGAGTGTATTGATTGCCACAACAGACCTTCGCATAATTACAGAACTCCCCAGGAATTCGTGGATCATTCTCTGGTATCGGGTGACATTCCGAAAGACCTGCCCTTTATAAAGAAGATAGCCATGGATCTTTTTGTCGACCCATACGACAGCAAGGATACCGCCATTAAAACCATACGAGAATATACCAGGGAATTCTACGCTGAAAACATCCCTGAAATTCTTGATACCAGAGAAGCAGATGTGGATAAGGCCATTGATGCCATGATTAAGGAATATTCACAAAACATATTCCCAGCCATGGGTGTTAGTTGGGATGAATATGAAAACCACATCGGACATAAGACCTATAACGGATGCTTCCGTTGCCATGACGACAATCACAAAAGTCCAACCGGAAAAGTGATTTCCAAAGACTGTAATATTTGCCACTCGATTATCCTTCAGGGAGTTGATGGCAAGGAAGAATTTACATCCATAAATCAGGCACTTGAATTTATGCATCCAAAGGAACTTGACGAAGGATGGCAGGAAGATTTGTGCACCGAATGTCACCGATATTTATACTAGGCATTTTAGTTTTAAACGTCAACTATTTTATAGATATTCGCTGTTCCCAATATTATTGTCAAAGCAATATAAATTGACCCGAAATAATACGATTTTATATTAAACATTAATTCTAAACAACTATAACATGAGAACAACTAAATATATATTAATTCCAGGACTGGCCTTATTTGTCCTGTTTGCATTCACATACACGCCACAATCAGAAAAGTGGGTTGTACCTGCAAATTTTAAAACCATGAAAAACCCGGTCGCTAAATCCGGAGAAAGTTTGGAAATTGGAGAAGAATTGTACATGCAGCATTGCAAATCATGCCATGGAAAGGAAGGTCTTGGTGACGGGCCGAAAGCTGCAGATCAAAAAGGAGATTTGGGTGATTTTTCGGATGCTAAATTTCAGGCTCAAACAGACGGTGAATTGTTCTACAAAACCAAGGAGGGAAGAGACGATATGCCTGGTTTCGCAAAGAAAATTCCGGACAATGAAGACCTCTGGAGCGTTGTAAATTTCATTAGGACCTTGAAACAATAAACTGTTCTTTTTTCGTAAAGAAACATGCAGCTTTTTAAGTTGCATGTTTTTTTTTGCCCCACTATTGGAGTATAATAAATATCAATGAAACTGTGATTTTAATCAACGAATATTAGTTGATGTCCTGAATTAATGTTACATTGTATTGTCTTAAAAATTAATGTTATGAAACGATTTGACTCCAAAAAAATTCTTACGATTATTTCTTTAAGTGTGGTAGTTGCACTAATATATTCTTTTTCTCCTAAATCCGATCAGGAAAAATGGGTTGCGCCCGCCAAATACGACAGCATGAAAAACCCGACAAGCGCTTCTGATGCTTCCGGTATGACGGTTGGAAAAAACCTTTACATGCAGCACTGCAAATCATGCCATGGAAAAGATGGTCTTGGAGATGGGCCGAAATCAGCAGAATTGAATACTCCAAGCGGAGATTTTTCGACAGAAGAATTTCAGTCACAATCAGACGGATCAATGTTTTATAAAATCAAGGAAGGACGCGATGACATGCCAAGTTTCGCAAAAAAAATTCCGGATTACGAAGACATATGGTACGTTGTCAATTTCTTAAAAACACTGAAAGAATAAGCTCAATTTCACGATTGAAATGAACAGGCATGCTTAGGTGTGCCTGTTTTTTTGTTGCCATTCTTTACCAAAAGTTATTGCTGTTGGTAATGATGGATCCCTGATACTTACTTATGTTTCGCATAATATCACCTGCTCACTGTTAGGAATTATCAGGTCAGGAATGAATACAATCCGGTGGGGGATATTACCCGTATGTGGATAGGACCTTCGTATCATCGCTATTGGTTTGAGCCAAAACGGGGAATGAATCAAGAGTTGAGATGTTTTGGATTTATTGGTGTCGACAGGCTAAACCATCGCGTTTCATGTATTCTTTATTAAATACAGCCATCCTGCTGGAGCTTGTCCAAAGGCCGATCGTACACCATTACATTAAACCTGTTTATCAACCGGTTCAGAATAACACTCTGTCATTATCAATTACGGAAAAGCAGACATCTTACCTGAGTTCGGTGCGACATTTAATTGTCTATTAGTCATGCAATCTTCCAAATTCGTAATCGACCCTCACAAAATGGCATAAAAAAAGCTGCTCCTTTCGGAGCAGCTTTAAAATTAAATCAAACAATAGAATACTTAAAATTTAATCAACTATCAGAAAACAGCTATTGAATTAGCCAATAATCTTTCCAAGTATGGGAAGTTGTGAACACCATTACTTCTGTCATCAACCAACCACTCATAATTGTACAGTGCCTTTACCTGATCGATCGGATACGTTCCAGGATTTGGATGTCCGTCAAGAAGTAATCCGGCGGTAGTGAGTTTTGCTTCCAATGTAGCCATTGAAGTTGCAAAAGCAAGCTGACGAGTATTGTCGCTAACGGTTGTCAATGCACCATTGTGGCAAGCTGCGTCATTACAAGCTGCTAGATTTGGTTCCCAGGTATGCTCTCCGTCATGCATGTGGCAAGTGACACATCTTGCAGATGTCGCGTGCGTGCTTCCTGTTCCGGGAGCAGGGTAACCTGTTCCCACTTCAGCTGCACCTAAACCTGCCAATGAAGTTGACTGTGGTCCGTGGTGAGGTCCGTAGTGAGTACTTGTAAACTTATAATTACCGGCTGTATCAGCAACCGGAGGAGCAGTACGTGGTTGATGGCAATTAGCGCAAAGATTGCTCTCTGATCCCAAATCAATGGTTACAGGATCAGCTTCCGGATCGGCAGCCCTGAACATCAACAAATCAACAGGAGCAATGGTCCTGAGTGCATAATTGGGTTCGTTTTCGAAATCCAGTGACTGGTGGAAATCGTGACATGTACCGCACTGAATTGCTTGAGGAAGACCAATGGCAGCTGCCAACGTATCTTGACCTGTATACTGTGTTTCCCTGAAACCCTGATCTGAGTGACACCTGCCGCAGCTCTTACTTCCACCTCTGCTGTGTGCTACTTCACCAATACCATGAACAGATGCCGCCCACTGGGCTTCGATTGCGTCATGCTTGGCGATATTGTGACATTCCATACAAACCGCATTTCCTGCAACGCCAGGTGTGCCGTCTGTTCCATCGGCTCCGTCAGCACCCGCTGGTCCTGCTGGACCGGCCGGACCTTCCGGACCTTTGCAACTTGATAATAAAGCAAATGAGCCAACACTGATGGCTAACATTGCAAATCTGACTATGCTATTACGTTTCATAATTTAAAATATTCATTAATAATTGTCTGTTTTCTAATATTTAAAGTCTTTTTCAAAACGATATTCTTATTTGATATCAAAATTGATCAGGAAATCGCACAAAATGCATGAGATGAATCAAAGCCCAAAATGATATTTGTCATCTTTTTACGAACCAATGCCTAGGCTTACTACTTTCTCACTCATTGTCAGTCGCTTATGCAAACGCCGTATCTTTGTTGTCATGCGAAATATTGGGTTATTACTTCTAAGATTGGGGATTTCCCTGCAAATGATTACTCATGGATGGGGCAAATTTTTAAACCTGTTGCATGGTAATTTATCCTTTGCGGATCCGATCGGAATTGGTGAATCGGCCTCATTAATGCTTACCGTTTTTGCCGAATTTATCTGCTCCGTATTGATTGCTATCGGTTTTAAAACCCGATGGGCAGCCATTCCTCCTGCAATAACAATGCTGGTAGCGGCTTTTATCGTACATTTCAGTGATCCTTGGGGGAAAAAAGAACTGGCGGTAATTTATTTTACTGGCTTTGTGTCCATCGCTTTACTCGGTCCCGGCAAGTACTCTCTTGACAAAAAGTAAGGCTTTAACCCTCGCTAAGCAACGTATTGAGGCATTCCTTCAATTCTTCAGCTTTTCCACTTCCAATTCTAAAGGTGGATTTCCTGTCTTTAAATTGAAGTTCCACTGCTTCGAAGCCCTTATAATTCCACATCCATCCTCGTCCGTAATACCTGATTCCCCATCCGTAATACCATTTATTCCGGACCACTTTTACAGACGAAATACGGGAAACATCAATCTCTTTCTTTAAGAGACCAATGCCATATTTCAAGAGAATTTTATTGTCGACTATCACGGTTTTGAAATCCGAAAACATGGCGAAGACAAAGAGTAGTGAAAGCACGAATAGATAAAACCAACGATCGGACAAGCCTTCGACATCATCCTTAAATACATACCCGATGATAACCAGTGCAATTAAAATAAAAAGTGAAATACCTATAATTCCCCCTTGTTGCGTTTCTTTAAAATGATTCATAGTTCCAGAATTTTTTCAACCTTTTTTTGATTGAGATATGATCTTATCATTTGCTGAACGTCCCTGTTGTCTTCGTACCTCTTTATATGATCCTTTAATTGTTCCGGTGTCGAAAGCTGTGCTTCCCGATCTACAAAACCAAAGCCCTTGTAAACCCCGTTTTCGACCAGTACAACAGACTTTTCTCCTTCACTGCGTCCCTTGTC
>DNDT01000006.1 GCA_003487525.1 Flavobacteriales bacterium | reverse complement strand
AACATTTTGATTGTCGATGTGAACCTCGAGACCTCTCTTCAGGAAATAAAGTTTTAGCAGCTGGATATTATCAGTCTGAATCACAATCATGCAGGCACCCTTCATTTGGGGGAGTTGGGGAGAAGGTTAGTTGGGGAGGATTCGGGGAGTGGTTTGTTGTTTAAACGTTGAGAACACACTCACGCTCACACCCACACTATATTGGGTTAAGNNCTTCAATTTGGGGAGTCGAGGAAACCTAGTTTACCTGCCTTTCCCGAGCGCAAGCCTCAACTCTGGCCTTTAGTTTGTGTTTTATCATTTTAGTAGTGATAATAGAAAAAGAATGGGGTAAACTTTCACGTCGGCCAAGTGCGCAAGACACAGGTGTAATTGTAATCTAAATTCACACCTCCAGTTTCTCCAGTTCCGCAACCTTATTCAGAGCCTGGCTTAGATCATCGATGAGGTCTTCGACATTTTCGATACCAACCGAGAATCTGACCATATCATCCGAAATGCCGGCTTGATTGCGGGCCTCCTGACTGATTCCCGAGTGCGTCATGGAGGCAGGGTGTTGAATAAGCGTCTCAACTCCTCCCAGCGATACCGCAAGCAGAGCGAGTTTTATGTTGTTCATCAAGGTAATACCTCCCTGCAGGCCACCTTTTACACCGAAACTCATCATGGTGCCAAACCCGGTCATTTGCTTCTCGGCCAGTTCTTTTTGATCGAACGAATCCAAACCAGGGTACTTTACCCAATTAATTTGGGGGTGGTTCTCAAGCCATCTGGCAATTTTGATGGCATTTTCCTGAGCCCGGTCAATTCGAATCGCCAGGGTCTTGACTCCACGTGAGACTAGATAAGCCTGATGCGGATCCATGTTCCCTCCCATCATGACCATGGTTTTGCGCAGTTTTTTATACAGCTCTTCTTCTTTTGCAATTAAGGCTCCACCAACAATATCCGCATGGCCGTTGATAAATTTGGTCAGGGAATGAAGCGAGACATCCGCACCAAGATCCAGAGGTTTTTGAAGATACGGACTGCTGAAGGTGTTGTCCACAACCGTAATTATATTGCTTGCCTTGGCAATCTTGCATGCCGCTTTTATATCCGTTAACTGAATGGTCGGATTGGATGGACTTTCGAGAAAAAGCATCTTTGTGTTTGGCTTGATTGCAGCTTTGATCTGTTCAATGTCAGAAGTATCCACATAGGATGATTCAATTCCGAATCCCGCAAAGATCGATTCCATCACTCCCCTGCTTGGCCCGTATACCGCACTGGTCGAAATCATGTGATCTCCTTGCTTCAGGATGGTTGAATATGCGGTAGTCACCGCTGCCATACCGGAAGCCAGGGCGATACCGCCAAAACCGTTTTCCAGTTCTGCCAGTTTATCTTCAAGCGCACTTATCGTCGGATTTGCAATCCGCGAATAAATAAATCCCTTTCCTTTACCATTAAACAAATCAGCCCCATCCTGCGCACTCTTAAAGGTAAACGTTGAGGTTTGGTAAATAGGTGTAATGGCACTTCCCCACTCATCGTGACTATCTCCTGCATGAATTAATTTGGTGTCAAATCCTTTGTCCTTCGTATTCATCTGGTTATCTTGTTTAAATGGAACTGTTGATATTTATGGATGCAGTCTTTTGAACAATGTATATACATATTCCCTATCATCACCTGTCGGCATTTGATAGGTAAATTTAAAGCTTTCGATAAGGTTAAAGTCATTTCCCAGTTTTTCTGAAAGCATTTCATCGCTGTACCTGAAAACAGGCAAACCACTGCATTTATCCGCCGCTTCCAGGCTGAATTCCGCAAGTATTGCGAAGCCACCGGTTTTTACAAGACTCTTCAACAACGCGAAATAGGTGTCCTGCTCTTTTATATCCTGAAAAAAATGCAATACAGCCCGGTCATGCCACAGATCGACCGGTTCCAATTTAGTCAATTCGGATGGGTTTGTCAGGTCATCACAAATCCACTCAAGACGTTGCAGATTGACAGGATCCAGGCGATTTTTTAATCTTTCCAGTGCAACCGAACTGATATCATTTACAATTATCCTGCGGTAATCTTGCGCAATCAGTTCGTCAATGAAGTGTGAGGTTCCGGCGCCAATGTTCAAAATGGCAGCTTCTTTGTCAAGCTTGCACTTTTCCAACAAGCGCAGGGATGGTTCCGGAATTTCTTCGTACCATCCCAGTTTATTCAGGTCAGAAGATTCATATGCTTTGTCCCAATGTGATTTTAAATCTACCTTAGCCTCAGGTGCACTGCCGGCGCAACAACAACTTTTTTCTTTGATATCACAGGATTCTGTTTGTTCAGTCATTCAACCGGCTTTTCGTCTGTATTAAACCGCAAAATTCACAATTATCAACTAATTTTTTTATGACTTTTATCACACATCCCGGGGACAAACTGCAGATATGCAAACCGATAGAAATCCGTTTTCCGAGAATCATCTAATCTTCCACGTCCTGTGCCAGTGAAAACCACCTCAGGGGATTTTCAATTTGACTGTAACCGTACTGCTGAAGTGGTTTTGTGTGGAATGATTTCAGTTCTTTTTTCGCGATTTTATCTGCTTCTTTCAAATATTTATTTCGTTTACTTTTTTTATCTGAAAGACTGCCCTTTTTCAGTTTCGGTACTACATCCGCGAAGTTTTGAATGGTATTGACCGACGTCTGCACCCAATCCTTTGCATGCCACATTCCTTCTTTGTCATCAAAGTGATAAGCATTTAATAGTTTCCATCCGTTTTCGGATATCCATATCATGCAATTCATCAGGTAGTTAAATTCGTCCTCGGGAATGAAATAATTGAAATTTAATCGGACCCATCCGGGTTTAATTCCCAAATTACCGGTGCTTAATTCACTGATGTATTTTTGAGAAATTGGCTCATCTATGTTCAGTAAATCATGACCATAAGGCCCTGCGCAACTGCAGCCACCCCTAGACTGTATTCCAAACAGGTCGTTGAGCAGTGCCACAACGAAGTTATGATGTAAAAAGCGGTCCTTGTACCGTATATTAAAGGCCATAAATCCCAGTCTGGGAGCATCCAGATCACCAAGTACAAATATGTTGGGATGCTTTTTAAACCTTTCGATGGCCGTTTTAATGAAATTGTGTTCGATTCGTTCAATGTTTTCACCACCAACCATGTCCTTCAACCTGAAGGCCATTCCTGCTCTGATCGATTCAATAATGGCGGGATTGCCGCCCTCTTCTCTCACCTCAATGTCTTCGCAATACTTTTGCTGTGATTTGGTGACAAAATCCACAGTTCCGCCTCCGGTAACCACGGGAATACCATTGGAAAAAAGGTATCTCTTAACAAGCAAAATACCCGTAGTGCCCGGTCCGCCAATCAGTTTATGCGGAGAAATAAACAGTGCGTCCTTCCCTATTTCTCCCTTTGGATTCATGTCAATTTCGACGTACGGAGCAGCACCGGCATAATCCCAGAAAGAAAAGGCCTGATACTTTTTCAATATGGCGTGAATCTCCTGAACGGGTGAAAGAATTCCGGTTACATTTGACGCGGCGGAAAAGCTCCCGATCATAGGTCTTTTCTCATGGTATTTTATGCACTGTTTTTCCAGTTCTTCAATATCTACATTGCCATTAGATCCCATCGGTATCTCAACGAGTTCAAACGGTCCTT
>DNDT01000276.1 GCA_003487525.1 Flavobacteriales bacterium | reverse complement strand
ATCTGTCATGCCCTTGATGCGAAACGAGCATGTGTCGCCATCGGCTTTAAAATTTTCAACCTTGTCCTGAGGCAGGAGCGATTCAAAATTGTTAAAATCGGTGATGAATTGGTAGACCTTTTCTGCGGAGTACTCAACCCGCTTTGTCTCTGATGTGATGTTTGTCATTTACCCTTCCAATTAGATGGATCTTTGCGCCAGTTTTTAAGCACTTCCATTTCGTCCTGATGAATGTATTTTTCTTGAAGGGCAACCTCCAAAAGTGTGGAATAGTCCGCCAAACTAATAAGGCTGCACGCTTCATCCTTGAAATTATCCGTTGCCTGATCAAATCCATAGGTGAAAATGGAGGCCATGCCAAGTACTTCCATACCCGCATCTCTCAGGCATTTAACGGCATTGAGACTGCTCATTCCCGTCGAAATCAGATCTTCGATGACTACCACTTTTTTTCCGACCGACAGATCTCCTTCAATCTGGTTTCCCAGGCCATGTCCTTTTGAGGACGATCGAACATAAATAAAGGGCAAATCCATGATATCCGCAACCAGCGCACCGATGGCAATGGCTCCTGTCGCCACACCGGCTATTACTTCAACATTGCTATGTTCATTCAAAAGTACCTGCTTCAATTCATTTTTTACAAAATTTCGTATATTCGGGTGTGAAAGTGTTTTACGATTATCACAATAAATTGGAGATAACCACCCAGAGGCCCAGTGAAAGGGATTTGCAGTTTGAATTTGAATAGCTTTAATTTGCAGGAGAAAGCGGGAGAGCTCAGAGGCTGTTTCTGCGTTAATAACCATTGGGCAAATGTATAAAGTTTTTATCAACGATCGTTCCCTGATTCTGACAGATGACTACGCTGATTATTCGTCTGCCTACGACACGCTTTTCATTACGTATGCTTCGGAAGAAGCTTTTTTTGAACTGATCGAATTGCTGAGGGATTCACCGGTTCTCAAGAGTGTTTGCGTTTACCACAGCAAGCTGGATGACCTTTGGAATGTATTTTGCAATAAATATAGCCAGGTATCCGCAGCCGGAGGAATTGTTCAGAACAAAGACCGCATCCTGTTCATTTTCAAAAACAATCATTGGGACCTGCCCAAGGGCAAAATCGAAAACGGAGAAGCATCCGAAACAGCTGCCCTCAGAGAAGTCAAAGAAGAATGCGGATTAAAGGACTTAAGCCTAAAGGCGGCCCATGCCACAACTTATTACCTGTTCACCGAAAAGGGAAACACTTTGTTAAAAAAGACCGAGTGGTTTTTAATGGATTCGGCAGAAGAAGGCCCTTTAACGGGAGATGAAAAAGAAGGCATTACAGATGTTAAATGGATGGACAGTGCATCCTGGAAAACAGATCAGCAAAACTCCTTCGCTTCTGTAATCAACATGCTTGATTCACTGCTCTGAAATAAGCCGGTTTATTTCCGCTTCTAGACCTCCTTCCGGACCACTTGCCGGATACTTCACTATATCACCCATGGCGTTTATTAAAACAAATGTCGGTACCGAATGGATGCGGTATTTGTCGGTTACGTCGTACTGTCGATCCTTGAACAGATTCAACCACTTTGGCTGAACACTTGCGAGGTGTTTTTCGGCTTTACCGGTATTATCATCGATGCAAATGCCAAGCACGCTGAGTTGATCGCCGTATTTTTCATGGTAATCGNNCTTTTTTCCCTGTCGAATAGGCTGAATTCGGGAGCATGACTTCCCGGATTCAGGTAGCTGAGTTCGTCATATACCGCCCCGGCGATTTTTTGGTTGTTCCGGTTCAATGCTCTTTCCTCAATGACCTTAAGCATTTGAAGAACCTTTGTTTTTTTAAAGGTTTTGTCGTTGTACACTTCCCGAAGTCCGTTAATGACAAATAGTTCGGCCAGTGTATCGCTGTCAATAAATTTATGGTCGAGCGCAATCTTGAGCAATTTTGCATAATCCTGCGTGCCATTGACCGCGGCCAATAATTCAAATCCCTCCTTTCCCTGCGAAATCTGAACAAACCGCTGCTGATAAAACTGCATGAAGAAACTCATGTACGCCAGGTTTCCGTAGATAATTTTTCGGTTTTTTATGCCTGATTCAAACAACCTGACCTCACTTCCAAGAACGGCGTCTTCAAGAATCAACAGGTTATACTCAAGGTAGTCGGCAAAGTACGTTGAGTTTTCGTTCCCGTATTTTTCGGTCATTTCATTTTGGAACATTTTGACCGCAGGCATGCCCTGTTTGGCAACCAGCAGTCGCTGGTTTTTTTCAAGAAAATCGGCATAATCTTTCTGATATTGCCAGATCAAATTGTTCACACCTTTGTCACTTCCGTTCAGAATTTCAACCGTTAACTCCTTGTCGAAGATTCTTCCCCTGTTTAATTCTTCGTCAAACGAAAGCTTGACTTTCAGTTCAGAACCTGCCGGGCAAACAAGTGAAACCGACATATCTTCGATCCGCAATACGGAGAGCAAATCACCTTTGTAAATGGCACTTAGATTAAAACTACCATCGTCGGCAATTTTGGCGACATCCGATTTAACCTCTTTGTACGAAATGAAATCTTCTACGATGTAAAGGCGTATGAACTGGCCCTTAAACCCATTGACACTTCCGCTTATATTGAGTGCCATGGCCAAATGACCGATAAATACAAGAATCGAGAAAAACGGAATTGAAATCTTCATTTAGTGAAATTAGGGAGCCTCACTCCCGGGGGAAGAAAACCGGACGCATCGCCACCGCTCTTGATTATTTCTCTCACAATGGTCGCATTAATGACCGTGTGTACGGGGTAAGAAGCCAAAAAAACTGTTTCCACCGTGCTGTTCAAGGTATGGTTCATTCCGGCGATTTCATTTTCGAACACAAAATCCCGGGTATTCCGAATGCCCCGAATGATAAATTTAATGCCGTTCTCACGACAGTAATCTACCGTCAGTCCGGAATAGGAAGCCACCTCAACCCGATCACTTAGGTCTTTAAAAACACTATTGATGTACTCTTTGCGTTGTTCAATCGTAAACAGGTAGTTTTTGGACGAGTTTACTCCGATCCCGATTACGACGCGATCAAACATGGATAAGGCCCGCTGAACCACCGAATAATGCCCAATGGTAAATGGATCAAAGGAACCCGGAAACATTGCTGAAGTTGCCATATAGTCAAAAATATGATTTAAGACGCCCCGAAAAAA
>DNDT01000200.1 GCA_003487525.1 Flavobacteriales bacterium | reverse complement strand
ATGGTTTTCAAAACATTCGACACCTGGACAGTACGTTTAGTTCACAGGAGCGCAGGGAGGTGTTGGATTGGTTTAGAAATACATCCGATGGAATTCTGACTTCGGTAGGTATCCTGACGACCGGTTTTGACGAACCCTCTGTTGAGTCCATTATATTAAACAGGGCGACACGATCCCTTACCTTGTACCACCAAATGATTGGAAGGGGGAGCAGGGTAATTCCAAATAAAGAGCATTTTTCGATCATTGATTTAGGAAACAATGCACTCAGACTTGGTTACTGGCAGGATTACATCGATTGGAACGACGTTTTTAATTATCCAATAAAGTACATCGACCGTGATTATGAAAAGGATATAGAGGAACGGATTTATGTTATGCCGGATGATATTAAACAGCGGTTTAAAAACATCAGCGACGAAGATTTTGATGTAAAAGAAGTGTACAAATATTGCATGAAGAATGGAATCAGACCGAAAAAGGTTCTGGAAGAATCTACCGAAAACCATTTTCAGCTAATCATGGACAACACCATGCATTACAAGGAAGCACAAGAATTACTTCATTTATTGAAGGATGAGATCAGTCATCGGCTGAAGATTTTTACAAAGTGTATAAATGGCAGTGACAACTATGCGGCCTGGCTAACCGATGAGTACAACCGAAAATTAAAGAGTAAAATATGGCATGCGCTTAATGGCGAATTGTAGTGGCCCTGATAATGGCTGATAAATGTTTTCCGGTTTGTTTTGGGGTGGACCTGTGAGAAACTAGTGTAAGTATGAATGCTCCGTTGAATATTCGTGATTTTATGGACCTTGCCAACCGGTTTCCGGTCATAGATGTCCGTTCACCGGGTGAATTTAAAGCCGGTCACATGCCATTCGCATCTAATATTCCACTTTTCACGGATGAGGAACGGGCGAAAGTAGGAACAATATATAAGGAAGTCGGAAGGGAAAAAGCCATTGAAGTTGGATATGAGATAGTGAATCCAAAGAGATCTCGCATTTTGTCGACAGTCAAAAAACTTATTGAGCTTACTCCGAATACGGGAGATAAAACGCCGGGAACCGTGCTTGTACATTGCTGGCGCGGTGGAATGCGCAGCGAGCGTTTTGCGAATTTTTTAAATGATAACGGGTATCGTACACATACACTGGTCAATGGATACAAGTCTTATCGTCGGTTTGTTATAAATAGTTTCGAAACAAAGCGCAACATTATTCTTCTTGGAGGAGAAACGGGTAGTGGCAAGACCGAGATTCTAAAAAAAATTAAAAACAAAGGGGAGAATGTCGTCGATCTGGAAAGTCTGGCAAACCATAAAGGTTCCGCATTTGGTTCCCTGGGAGAAAACCCGCAACCCACTCAGGAACAATTTGAGAACAATCTCTCTCAGGAATTTTCAAGGATTGGCCCGGAAGAAAAAATGATCTGGCTGGAAGACGAAGCGCGAACCATAGGTTTTTGTCATTTGCCAAACCCTCTTTGGGAAAGCATGAAATCCGCTCCGATTATCAGGGTGAATATTCCAAAAAAGGAAAGGATCGAACGCCTTGTATTGGATTACGGTAATTATTCTAAAGAGGCCCTGAGCAGTTGTATTTTAAAGATTCAAAAACGTCTCGGTCCGCAGCATGCAAAACAAGCACTGGAGGAACTTGAAACAGGAAACCTTGGTTCAGTGGCCGATATCACTCTTACCTATTACGATAAGGCATACAATTATAACCATGAGATGAGAGCATTCAAAGATGTACATGTTCTGGAATGCCAGAATTCAAATGTGGATTTGAATGCCGAAAAGGTGTTGGATTTCGCAAAACAAATAAATTTGAATGTCGATGTCTGAACCGGTTAAACTCACTCAATATTCACATGGTGCAGGCTGTGGTTGTAAAATTGCTCCCCAGGTCCTTGAGGAAATCTTGCAGGGACAGCGTGGGATAACAAACTCATCGCTGCTTGTTGGAAACGAAACGAATGACGATGCAGCTGTGTATGATCTGGGAAGCGGCAGGGCGATTATTTCAACAACGGATTTCTTTATGCCCATTGTTGACGATGCCTTTGATTTTGGAAGAATTGCAGCCGCAAACGCATTAAGTGACGTCTATGCAATGGGAGGCAATGCATTGTTTGCCATAGCTATTCTTGGCTGGCCTGTAGAGAAAATTCCGACCGAAATAGCGCAGAAAGTAATTGAAGGGGCCAGGCAAATTTGCGGTTCCGCCAATATTGTGTTGGCAGGTGGTCACAGCATAGATTCAAAGGAACCGATTTTTGGATTGTCGGTTACTGGTGAAGTTCTTGTTGAGAACATCAAACGCAACAATACAGCAGAAAAAGGGGACAAGCTATTCCTGACAAAACCAATTGGCGTAGGTATGATTACCACCGCACACAAGCGAGGAAAGGCAATGGCAGAGGACTTTCAGGAAGCTGTAAACAGCATGACCTCCCTTAATTTAATTGGGTATGACCTGGGTAAATTAAATTATGTGAAGGCCATGACAGATGTTACCGGTTTTGGACTGCTTGGTCATTTGATTGAAATGTGTGAGGGGGGAGGTTTATCTGCCGAAATCGATTACAGCCGGGTTCCAAAATTGAACAATATTGGACATTATGTTTCACATATGATCTATCCCGATATCACTTTCAGGAACTGGAAAAGCTATGAAAAAAAGGTTGATGGGATTGGATCGGAATCCTTGTTGACCCTTTGTGATCCTCAGACCAGCGGTGGTCTTTTGGTTGCCGTGGAAACAGAGTACGAGTCAGAATTCATCACTTTTTGTAAGCAATCAGGTTATGATTTGAGGTGCATTGGTGAATTTACAGAGCGGAGGGAAAAATCAGTATACCTCACCAAGTCTGTGTGAACTTAATATACTTATTGTTTTAATTGATTTCCAGTTGGGTCAAAAAGCTGGACTTTCGCCAACATGACAATGCCACATTTTGGTGGTTCATTGTTTGACTTTTTCACGGATTGACATATGCGCTTATTGGTAAACGGGATTATCTCGCTTTGCTCGATGGGCCCAACAATTGGCCCTTGGCAAGCATAACAAAGCCCCATCGCTTCGCGATGTTTGGCTTTTTTATTTCTCACTTCAGGCACAAGCAAGCTTGACCTTCGTTCAAAATAAAAAAGCCGCTCACGAAAGTGAGCGGCTTTGTCTTTTGCGGTCCGGACGGGACTCGAAC
>DNDT01000031.1 GCA_003487525.1 Flavobacteriales bacterium | reverse complement strand
ATATTTACAGGAGATACGCTGTTTCTAGGTGATGTTGGTCGTCCGGATCTTGCAGTAAAAAGTGACTTGACTGAAGTTCAATTGGCGGAATTCCTGTTTGATTCCTTGAGAAATAAAATCATACCCTTGCCGGATGACCTAATTGTTTATCCCGGACATGGGGCCGGTTCCAGTTGTGGAAAAAACCTTTCGGATGAAACGGTCGACACCCTGGGACACCAAAAAAAGACAAATTACGCGCTGAGACCGGATATGACCAAGGCCGAGTTTGTGAGCGAGGTGCTTGACGGAATATTGCCTCCGCCTCAGTATTTCCCCAAGAATGCAATGATGAACAAAATGGGTTACGAGCCAATCGAAGCCGTTATGCACAGAGGGAATTTGCCACTTTCAGTGGAAGAGTTTGAGGATAAAATGAAAGCCGGAGCCCTGGTTCTGGACGTGCGAAATGAGGACGATTTCAGGGAAGCGCACATTCCGGGGTCCATGTTTATCGGACTGGATGGAAATTTTGCCATGTGGGTGGGAGCCTTGATAGAGGATTTGAAAAAGCCAATCATTGTTGTGTGTCCGGAAGAAAGACATTTTGAAACGGTCATGAGACTGGCACGTGTTGGATACGACGAAGGGCATGGATTTTTAAATGGCGGTATAAAAGCGTGGCAGGATTCCGGCAGAGCAGTTGAAAGTGTTGACAGTGTGAGCGTTTTTGAGCTATCCAGGCGGATGAAAGAGAATCCAATCAATATTGTCGATGTTCGCAAGATTGGAGAATACGAGGCAGAGCGCATTGAAGATGCCATTCACTATCCGCTGGACTTCATCAACAGCCATCTGGATGATCTGGAAAAAGACGGGACGTATTACATACACTGTAAAGCCGGTTACAGATCGATGACGGCCATTTCGATTCTTAAAAATGCCGGGTACAAAAATCTCATTGATGTGAAGGGTGGGATGGATGCCATTCTCGAGTCTGATATTCGGGTGACTGCGTTTGAGTGCCAGTCGTAGGTGGGTGTATGTGGAAGTGTGTATTTGTGTATTTGTTTTCCAGCTTACTTTCAACTTATCCCCAATCCCCTTATACCCTGTGGCGAAGAATCGAAGAATCGAAGAATCGATTTAGGGGAGAAGGTAGAGGGGAGAGGGGAGTTGTTCTCCTCTTCATTTGATTCCCGAATGATTTTACACTTATCCCTCAATCCCCTTATACCCTGAGAAGGTGTAATCGTGCCTGCCTGCCGCAGGCAGGTAATCGGGTAATTCGAAAAATCGGACAACATCTGGAAATCGGGTAAAAGAGCACGCGTTACAAACGCGCGCTAGTGATGTAATCTTAATAATTAACAATATTTCATTTCAATTCCTTTTATTGCTGTTATTTTGACAACTGTCCCAACCTGACATGTACTTCCTGTCTTTATTGTGAAATATATTAATTGAATTACTTTGTTTTCCACCAACTCAATATCGAAACACTCAAGGTTCAATGGCTCTAAATAAGAGCTATCTTCTAATTCAATTACCCATGTACAGTTATCTACTCCTGTAAAGTTTTTCAATCTACCTACCTGATATTCGACAGTGTCGATACTTGCATCCTTTTCACAAGAATTAACAGAGATACTCCCTAGGAATATTGTGAAAGCTGTAATTACAGATATAAATTTTTTCATATCCATAATCGAATAGTTTCATATAAAGATAGATGATCATGAAGAATCATCCTAGAATAATAAGGCTATTTTGTGCACTTCGCCCACACCAGAGTAGTGTGATCAATACTGCCCACCGGCAGGCGGTGAACTTTGGAAAAAAGTGCGTTGGAAAGAAAATATGGCGCCGGCTAGCGCGGGCCTTGTGAAGACCTGCTTCCACCATGGCTTTTCCGGTATCCACCTTACAGGTAATGCCTTCTCCGACCTTCCCCTTTGCCTTGAGGGTAATTGTCGCTGATTCAGGTTGTTCACGATATTTTTCCTTTAACGGGGCTTGCAGTTTTTTAAGTTCTTCTGAGGTCATGGTTTGAGTTTTTGGTTGAAAGAAGGGATTATTGCAGAAATCAATTAAAAATCAAATCAATATAAGGTATTGCGGAATTAGTCGCGGGACCTCCACTTCCATAAAAATCGGAAGTTGTAATTGTCATGATTCCATTTGAATAAGGGAAATTCATAGTATCCGTAAATACCAATCGACCAATAATATCCCTGAATTTTGTATAGTTCGTTTGGATTCTTCTGACAGTATAGCTAGTCCCGGATTTTAAATTAATAACGGAGTTGGGTACAACATACGATGTCTGTGTTGAAGAAAATACATGAGAACCTGAATATAAAACAGTGCCATTGGAGTCATTCAAAACCTCTATGGTGTAGGCATTCCCGGCAATTGTTGGCTGACTCTGATACCCAATCATACATACTTCCTTGTTCGCAGTTAAAGTAAATGAGTATTCATGTACTTCGACGTCCATCGTGATTTTGTCTGTATAACCGGATTTAATGAGTGAATGAACCAGCCCTTGAAAATCATAGTTTGGATTGTTACAATAAATTGGAGGTTCAACAACATCATCCTTCTCCTTGCAACTCACATGCATCAGAGATAAAAATAGGGCTGTGATAAAAATTTTATGGATATACATGGTTCTAGATTTACGGGCAATTCTGAATCATATTCAACTTTCATTTAAACTTCATGAACGATGAATTATTGTCAGGGTAAATTATACACAATAAATTTCACTACCTGTTTGTGAGTGCACACGACATTTGCATTTTTCCACCTTGATTTCCACCTATACCCCAATACCCTTATATCCTATTAAACGGGGAATCGGGGAATCGTGGAATCGTGTAATTATATTCTGGACTCTGGAATCTGGAATCTGGAATCTGGACTCTGGAATCTGGAATCTGGAATCTGGGCTCTGGACTCTGGAATCTGGACTCTGGAATCTCTAGTACTCAAACACCAATCCAACCGTGGGCAAAACAGTGCCATTCTCGTTGGCAATAAAATACGGCTGGTAGAAGCCC
>DNDT01000118.1 GCA_003487525.1 Flavobacteriales bacterium | reverse complement strand
TAATCACCGATCCCCCTGCCGAACACCTGCAAGGGCTTGGTTTCATGTTCATTTTTACGGGAGTTTTCTATTTTGTTTTTGCATGGTTCAGGGAACAAGTCTGCATCGTTGTTTGTCCGTATGGACGTCTTCAAGGCGTTATGCTTGACGCCAATTCTATTGTTGTCGCGTACGATTACATCAGGGGAGAGAAACGTGCGAAATACAGGAAAGACGAAAAGAGAGCCGATACAAACAAAGGAGATTGCATTGACTGCCACCAGTGCGTGCATGTGTGTCCGACGGGAATAGATATTCGGAACGGAACGCAGTTGGAATGCATCAATTGCACGGCGTGTATGGATGCGTGCGACGATATCATGGACAAGGTCGGACTTCAAAGAGGCCTGATCAGGTATGATTCAGAAAAAGGCATTGCCGAAAATCAGAGCTGGAAACTGGCCGCAAGAACAATCGCTTATTCGGCAGTATTGTTGATTCTCATGGTTATATTTAGCTTTCTGCTTGTCAGCAGAAATGACGTTGAGGCTTCTCTCCTCAGAACGCCGGGAATGTTATATCAGAAAAAGGAGAACAATCAAATCAGCAACTTGTATAACCTTAAAATTATCAACAAGACCAACAAGGAAATTGAAATGCAGTTAAAACTGCTTAACATGAAAGGGGAAATTATCATGATTGGCAGCAGCGAGCTTAAGCTGGAACCTCAGGGAGTTATTGAAAGTGTATTGTTTTTACAGCTCAATGCAGATGATTTAAAATCCATGAAAACCGAAATTGAGGTCGGCGTTTATTCAAACAATGAATTAATCGAAACGGTCGAAACAAACTTTATGGGGCCGACAAAATAGCGCGCATGAAACTGAACTGGGGGCACTACATCTTTATATCCTTTGCATTATTTGTCCTGTTGATTCTATATATGGTATACCGGAGTTATCAATCGGACAATGATTTGGTGACCGAAGACTATTATGCAAAGGAGTTGAAGTATCAGAATGTAATCGAGAAAAGCAAAAGGGCGGATGGTTTAAAACAGGACATTACCTGGGTGAATGACCCGAGTGGGATAAAAATCATTTACCCTCCCGGATTGAACAACATAAAAGGAGTTATCAATCTCTACAGGCCTTCCGATAAGGATTTGGATTTCAAAATTGACATAAAACAGGACACGTCAAATTCCCAGATTATCCCTATGTCCATGCTGCACCGGGGCAAGTATAATGTTCAGGTGGATTGGAGTCATGAATCCGTCGATTATTTCACCGAAGGAGTCGTTTTCATATCGGAATGATGTTTCATCCGGAATACCTGGCAGCATTTGGCATCGGATTCCTGGGAAGTTTGCATTGCCTTGGAATGTGTGGGCCAATCGCACTGGNNCACTGGTTGTCCCGCCGCTCGGAACCGGATCAATCGGGCGTGTTTCAGGAGGGTTGATCTACAATTCGGGCCGGATACTTACCTATTCAATGATGGGTCTTCTGGCCGGAATCGTCGGAAAAGGGTTTGCGGTTTTCAACTGGCAACAAGGGATTAGTATCGTTCTGGGTGTTTTAATTGTGATCTACGGTTTGCTGCCCGGACTCTTTAACAACATAAACATCAGCTCACCGCTTTATTCGTTTTCCAACCGCTTAAAAAACTCGTTAAGCAGCGTTCTTAAAAAGAGATCTGTGGGAGGCAGCATTGGAATAGGAATGCTGAACGGCTTACTGCCCTGCGGATTGGTTTATGTGGGACTTGCAGGGAGCCTTGACCTTGGCTCTGCGGTCGAAAGCACGATTTTCATGGCCTGTTTCGGATTGGGGACACTGCCAATGATGACAGGCGTCAACTTACTTGGAAATAACCTCAAGGGGACCATGAAAAACCGGATTGCCAGAATACTCCCCGTTTTCACGGTAATGATCGGGCTGGTTTTTATACTGAGGGGTCTTGGGCTTGGAATACCGTATCTTAGCCCTTCAATGAATCCGCATAGCGGCTCCATCGAGTGCACCTCTCCGGCGCATCGTCACCCCAACTGAAAAGAAATGTGAAATAGTTGAGCATTCAACCAATGGAGCTATTCGATAGCCGTGAGATTGAATCAAATGCTCGTATTGTATTGAATATCGATGCTTTGCACAGATTTAATAACCAGGTCTTGCATTCCATTAAGACTGGGGTCGTAGGTAAACAGGATTTGCCAAAAGACAAGGTCTTTCAATGCGATAACATTGATAAAACGAAGACTTCGGTTGTTTTGGTTATAGGAGCCGAATTGTTCATATCCGTCCACCCCACTGATTTCTATGGCTTCCTGCCGGTAGTTGAAATCTGAAATTCCGGGTATCGATTTAATCGCATTCACCGTTCCGATTGCGGCACCTTCCAGACTTAATTCTATACCCGGTTTGTATTTTACACTGTTTGCCATGATTCCCAACGGACCTGATTCAGATCCCCCGACAAACGATTCCATCATGTCGATGGCTGACATTGCATTTTCCGGCAGCGGCAATTCGGTTTGTTCAAGGGGCAGGGGACTGTTTATATGCAATCCGAAGCTGCCAAGCGTCGATTCTTTCCAGGCATAATCAAGAGAATGCGTCGAATAGGTACTGGCTTCGAGCGTATATTTCAAATCCGTGATATTCAGGTAGATTGGAAGAATGAACAATCCCAGTCCAATAATTACAGCCAACGTCTGACTAATGCCAATCCAGTGACTCCACCCATCCTTAACCAATGCCTTTTCCTCTCTTGTTTCTCGCGCAACGACCACTTCACTGACACAGACTTTTTCCATGTATTCCGTGAGCGTGGCATTGAGATGCTTCTTTTGCCAATCGCGGTAATTCAAGGCGAGTTTCTTCGCACAGGATTCGCAAAAGGTAAGGTATTCGGATGTCACTTCATTCTTGTGTCCGCAATGTTCACAGGTCAGAAAATATTTCATTCAGGGCGATTCAATAAACCCTAAAGATATGCAGCCCGGATTATATTTCTTCGAAGTGTGCCGTAAAATGACGCAGGAATTTTTTCTCGTATGTAATTTTAACGCCTCTGGCTTCATCCCGTTTGTCCAGAATTTCCTGGAATGTCTCGATGACATATTCGATATGACTTTGAGTGTAAACTCTTCTCGGAATAGCCAGACGAACAAGTTCCATCGGAGAAGGAATCAGTTTCCCATTTGCGTCATTTTTCCCAAACATGACCGATCCGATTTCAACGGTTCTGATACCCGCTTTCTTGTATAACTCGCATACCAGGGCCTGACCGGGATACTGGTCGACCGGAATATGGGGATACAACTTTTTGGCGTCAATGTACACCGCATGACCGCCAATCGGCATCATCACGGGAACTCCCATTTTATGAAGATGTTCTCCCAGATACGCCGAACTCTTGATGCGATACTCCAGATAGTGCGGATCAAAAACTTCACGTAGTCCAATGGCCAATGCCTCCATATTTCTGCCTGAAAGACCGCCATAGGTTGTAAAGCCTTCGGTAATGATAAGGGTACCCGTGCACGCGTCGGCGATCTCGCCATTGCGAAGCGCCAGAAATCCACCCATGTTTACAAGGGCATCTTTTTTTGAACTCATCACGGCACCATCTGCCAGACCAAACAACTGTTGGGCGATTTCTTCATACGAAAATTCCGACATTCCCTCTTCCCTGTGACGAATGAAATATGAGTTCTCGGCTACTCTGCAGCAATCCAGGAAAAGAAGGACTCCGTGTTTCTTGCAAATTTGACTGATATCCTTTGCGTTTTTCATGCTGACGGGTTGGCCTCCGCCGCTGTTATTGGTAACCGTCAATACAANNTTTTCGAGAATAATTCTTTCAAGCGCAATGATGTCCATATTCCCTTTGAATGGATGAATAAAAGCCGGATCCAGCGCTTCGGGAATTGGAATGTCAATGGCGTCGGAACCGCTGAATTCTATGTTGGCCCTGGTGGTGTCAAAGTGCGTATTGCTGATAAACGTTTTGCCGGGTCCACCCAAATGAGAATAGATAATCCGCTCTGCGGCGCGACCCTGATGAGTAGGCAGGACATATTCCATGCCGGTAAGGTGCTTGACCGCTTTTTCCATGTTTTCCCATGAAGCCGAGCCTGCATAACTTTCGTCACCCTTCATCATTCCGGCCCACTGATCTGCACTCATGGCAGAAGTGCCGCTGTCTGTCAAAAAGTCAATAATCACCTGAGATGATTTTAGCAGAAACGTATTGTTGTGTGCCTTTTTAAGATAGCCTATTCGCTCTTCTTCCGTCGAGAGCGGAATGGGTTCAACAGACTTAATCTTGAATGGTTCAATTATGGTTTTATGTATCATGGTTATGAGCTTAATTTGGGACGGTAAAAGTGACAATAACCGCGCGTTGCACGCATGATTACCATCATTAAAAAAAAAGACTTTTATCTCAGAATGACAGGCTTGGTCACAAATCCATTGCCTTGAGAACTTTGCGAAGCGATTTTAATTCAGCCAACAGCACTTTGCTTCCACCGGAGTTAACTCCTTTCTTGATTTTCTTATTCAAAGGAGTAACCAATTTCACGGCAGAGCCCCAAACTTCCTTTCCCTGCGGCGTTATGGTGATCAGCAGCCTGCGTTTATCGGCGGGATTGCTTTTCTTAACCAGCAATTTTTTTGACTGCAACTTATCCACGAGACGGGTTGTGTTGCTCGTTTGATTGGATAAAAGCACCTGAATTTGATGCAATGCCATGCCTTCGTCCGAAGAGGCCAAAATATCCAACACATTGTATTGCTCGTTCGAAATTCCCAACGAACTGTAGGTCTTGTCCAGAAGTCGTTCGTACAGGGATTGAATGGACTGAATTTCGACCAAAATATCACCGGAACGATCTTTCGATTTTTTTTTCGCCATGGTTAAAGTTATAAAAAGACTGAAACTAACATGTCAATTCAATTCTAAAACAAGTTTTAATAGTTCTGTTGAAACCACTTTGTTTCCTGCACTGTTAGGGTGACCATCTCCATATAAAAAATAAGCGGAATCTTCTTTGCCGCTTTTCTTCATGTCCATTTTAATAAGATCATCATTAACGATGTAGCGCATTCCATTTAGCTCACAGGTTTCCTTTAAGAATTCAAGACGCCAATCGTCTTTTTGCCAGGTCGGTTTAAAAATTAACACGATGGTCGGTATATTACTGGACTTTAATTCATCAAATGCGCGTTTAAGTATGAAACCGTTTAACTTTTTCACTTCTTCGATGCGCGCCTGATACGCATCATCGCATTGGTCCAGTCTGTTGGCAATGCTGACATAGGCTTTATTCCATAAATAGGACGTTATTTCAGGCGGATTGGCGGCAAAATACTGATCCGATGTTTGAGTGATCGGCGTGCCTTTTAACTCCAGTTCATTTCCCTCGATCTCAAAGTATGGCTTTTGGGCATCGCGCACTTTGAGCATGCTCCTGTCCAAATCCGTAGTCAACATACCGAGGATCACAATTGGGTTCGCATATTTTGGGAGCGATTCTTTTAATAAGAGATAAATCTGGTCAATTCCATAACCACCGACTCCGTAGTTAAGCAAGCAGTGATTTTTTGAAAACGAAGTATCCCGGTTCATTATATCTTCAAAGCACTCTACAGAGTCCACACAGAAAGCAAAAGAATCGCCGAATAAGAGAACCGGAATTTTGCCTTCACTCTTGTCCCTGTTCCAGTGATTTAAAGTCTCATGATCGAACGAACCGGCCCAACCCAGCAAGGGGTGAGGATTTTCGAGTTTGTATGTGGCATGTAACAGGTACTGCAGTTTCCAGTAATCTTCATTGTATAAATCCTCATTGGGATCTTTGATATAGATAGCGTAATCCGAAGGCTTTCGCAAAAAATCGAAGGTTTCCGACTTGCTAAAAATCAGGGCACGAAGTGTGAATTCTCCAATAATTAACATGATACCAACTGAAAAGACCACAAGGAGGATATTTATCAGTCTGGCCTTTTTCATCAATTCATTTTGGTATGTCGGGGAGTGGATTAAAGCTCAAATTTAATTCCCTGTGCAAGTGGCAGTTCTTCTGAATAATTGATGGTATTTGTCTGGCGTCGCATGTAAACCTTCCATGCGTCCGATCCCGATTCGCGACCTCCGCCGGTTTCTTTTTCACCACCGAAAGCGCCACCTATTTCGGCCCCCGATGTACCGATATTGACATTTGCGATGCCGCAATCTGAGCCTGCCGCGGACAAGAATCGCTCAGATTCGCGCAGGTTTCCTGTCATTATTGCCGAAGACAGACCCTGCCTTACATTGTTCTGCATGGCGATGGCTTCTTCAATGGTCTTATATTTCATGATGTACAATATCGGGGCAAATGTTTCGTCCTGAACAATGGGCATATCATTGTTTACTTCATAGATGCACGGAGTCACGTAACATGCACTTTCAAATCCTTTGTCTTTCAGGACCTTCCCCGCTACAACAGCCTTGCCCCCCTGACTCTTGATTTTTTTAAGTGCGTCGAGGTAGGTGGAAACAGCGGCTTTATCAATAAGGGGTCCCATATGGCAGGACTCGTCCAAAGGACTTCCGATTCGGACCTGGGCATACGCTTTTTTAAGGCTCGTCTTCACTTCATCGTATATCGATTCGTGGATGATTAGCCTGCGCGTGCTTGTGCAGCGCTGACCGGCAGTTCCTATTGCTCCAAACATAGCAGCCGTAAGGGCAATGTTAAGGTCTGCTTGTTCGCTGATGATTATGGCGTTATTTCCACCCAGTTCCAACAAAGACCTACCGAGTCTTTCGGCCACCACAGCGCCAACTTTTTTTCCCATTCTGGTGGAGCCGGTCGCCGAAACAAGCGGTACCCTCTCGTCCTCCGTCATCCATTGTCCGATTCTATAATCGCCGTTTATAATGCACGAAATTCCATCAGGTAAATCATTCTCGATCAATACCTTGCTGATAATGTTCTGACAGGCAACCGAACAAAGAGGGACTTTTTCAGAAGGCTTCCACAATACCACATCCCCGCAGACCCAAGCCAGTGTTGCGTTCCATGCCCAAACGGCAACCGGAAAATTAAAGGCGGATATCACCCCGACAATTCCAAGCGGATGATATTGCTCGTACATGCGATGCCCGGGCCTTTCAGAGTGCATGGTGAATCCGTGAAGCTGCCTTGACAATCCGACGGCAAAGTCACATATGTCAATCATTTCCTGCACTTCGCCAAGTCCTTCCTGAAGGGATTTTCCCATTTCCAGAGAAACCAACTTGCCGAGTGGCTCTTTTACCTTCCTCAGTTTATCGCCAAATTGTCTGACAATTTCTCCCCTTTTCGGAGCCGGCACTTCTCTCCATATCTTGAAAGCCTTTTCGGCCGATTTCATGATAGCATCGTATTCCTGCCTCGTCGTAATGGAGACTTTGGCAATGGCGCGACCGTCTATCGGTGAATACGATGTAATGTAATTTTTAGAGTCAAATCGATTGTTTCCCGCAGCAGCCCCCGGATTTATTGTTTTAATTTTAAGGACAGTGACAATTTTCTTCAGATCTTCTTCCATGTTCTCGCGATATTCTGGCTTTTAACATCAATGATTACGAAGGTGAAAATAGAGCTCGAATCAATATTATCAGGATGCAAATCAGAAATAAAAGAATCGAAATTCGGTTCATTCCATGCATCATCCTGAGCCCGAAACCGGGCCGATGTTCCTTGTCAAACATAGTGCGGAGATCGAGGTAGGACAATATTTTTCGCAAAACTTCCACCAGGTGTTCTTTAGTCCATGAAATTAGGTAAAAATCGTTTGTATAATTGAATTAACTTTGATAATTCCACCAATTTAAATCACATGAAACTCAAGAATTACGTTCAGGGAAAATGGACCGAAGGAAAAGGTGACGGACAGGCGCTTTACAATGCCGTAACAGGTGAAAAATTTGCCACTGCAAGTACCGAAGGTCTGGATTTTGGAGAAATGCTGGAATACGGAAGAAAAGTTGGAAATCCCGCACTTCGAAACATGACCTTTCACGAAAGGGGCAGGATGCTCAAAGCACTGGCCTTACATCTCATGGAGAAGAAAGCGGACTTTTACAAAGTTAACTGGGCTACAGGCGCAACAAAAGTTGACGGCTGGATTGACATCGAAGGTGGAATCGGAAATTTATTTGCCTACTCAAGTCTCAGAAAAGAATTTCCAAATGAAACGTATTACGTTGACGGACAGGCGGCCATGCTTTCGAAAGACGGAAGTTTTATCGGGCACCACATTACGGTTCCCAAGACCGGAGTGGCCATTCACATCAATGCATTTAATTTTCCGGTTTGGGGAATGCTGGAAAAAATTGCGGTTAATTTTTTGGCCGGGATGCCCGCAGTGGTGAAGCCGGCAAC
>DNDT01000283.1 GCA_003487525.1 Flavobacteriales bacterium | reverse complement strand
TTAGATGTTGAGAACACACTCACCGCTGGCGCAGACGCTCCGTCCGTGCCAGCGGTGAGATAGGAGAATGAACGTGTTGTCAAATTATAAACACAAATGAAAAAATAAGACTTGTTCAACTCTGACAAATGATTTTTCAAACCGACAAAAAATGTCAACTTTGCAGCTTAATTTCATTGAATGAAAAACACGGATAACCTGCAGTTTGAAACCAAGGCACTTCATGCAGGTCTTGAGCCGGATCCTTCGACCGGGGCGATAATGACGCCTATTTTCCAGACATCAACCTACGTTCAGGCAGCGCCCGGAGATCATAAAGGGTTTGAGTATTCCAGAACGGGAAATCCAACGCGCCAGGCTCTTGAAAACAATCTGGCAGCCTTGGAAAATGGAAAATACGGATTGTGTTTTGGATCAGGTCTGGCAGCCATTGACACGCTTTTGAAGACCTTGAGTCCGGGAGATGAAATTATTTCTACAAACGATCTTTACGGAGGATCATACCGGTTATTTACCAAGGTCTTTGAAAAGTTTGGATTGAAGTTCACGTTTGTTGACTTGACGGATTTAGCCAACCTGTCTTCTGCCATTACGGAAAAAACAAAGATGGTGTGGGTTGAAACCCCAACCAATCCCATGATGAATATCATTGACATCAAAAGCGTGGCCGATGCGATCAAAGGAAAAAATATTCTGCTGGCCGTCGACAATACCTTTGCTTCTCCCTATCTGCAGACACCGCTTGATTTGGGTGCCGACGTTGTCATGCATTCGATAACCAAATACATCGGGGGACATTCGGATGTTGTGATGGGAGCCCTTGTCTGTAAAAATGATGCACTGGCCGAGCAATTGTACTTTTTCCAAAACTCGTGTGGCGCCGTGCCGGGCCCAATGGACAGTTTTTTGGTGTTGCGGGGGATAAAAACAATGCACGTAAGAATGCAGCGACATTGCGAGAACGGAAGACAGATTGCACATTTCCTTAAGGATCATGCCAAGGTTGAAAAAGTATACTGGCCGGGATTTGAAAATCACCCCAATCACAATGTGGCATTAAGTCAAATGAGGGATTTTGGAGGGATGATAAGTTTTTCGCTTGTTGGAAACAGGAAGGAAGATGCACTCAAAGTGTTGTCGGGAACAAAATTGTTTTCACTGGCAGAATCGCTTGGAGGGGTTGAATCCCTTATCGGACATCCGGCTTCCATGACACATGCGTCTATCCCGAAGGAAGAAAGAGAAAAAAGTGGAGTCGTTGATTCATTGATTCGGCTCAGTGTTGGAATTGAACATATAAATGATTTGATACAAGATCTCGAAAAGGCCTTGAATTATTAAGACGAATTATGGCAGAAAACAGATTTGCAGTCATTGGCTGCGGAAAATTCGGAAGGGCAATTGCTAGAAAGCTATCAGCCAGAGGCGCTGAGGTGGTTGCCATTGATATGAATGAAAGCAACGTCGAGAAACTCCAGGAAGATGTGGCACTTTGCATTGCCATGGATGCAACGGATAAAAAGGCGCTGATTGCTCAAAACATTGCGGATGTGGATGCCGTTGTTGTTTCGATTGGGGAAAACTTTGAAGCCCTGCTTTTATGTTCGGTGTACCTGCAGGAGCTCAATGTTAAAAGAATCATTGCGCGTGCAAACGATCAGCATCAACGAAGAATTCTCGAAAAAATAGGAATGAAAGAAATTCTTTCTCCCGAGGATGAGGTTGGGATTGTCGTGGCAGAAAAACTGATGCATCCGAGTGTTATCTCCATTCTTCAGCTTCCTGAAGATTATGAAATTGCCGAAATAAAGGCTCCCAAGGGAATTCAAAACAGGAGTCTGGGAGATATCAATCTGCGTGACAAATACAAAATAAACCTGGTCACCATTGAGCGCCTGGTGGAGCGAACCGTGAAAGGCGAAAAGGTGATGCATCATCATGTAATCGGCATTCCAACTCCGGAAACGGTTATTGAAGCCAGTGACACCGTTGTGTTGTTTGGCACATCAAAAGACATTGTCCGCTTTTTGGAAATCAATAAGTAGATAGAAATACCATAGTTGAGTTTTTTCGGGGTATTGTGTGACTTACATTCCACAAACCAAGGCGATAATAGTGTAACTTTGCATTCGCTGTCTAATACCTACTTACTATGCATCGTTTTTTACTAGTCGCAATAAGTGTTTTATTTATTTCAAAGGGTTTTTCGCAAGGCGTTTGGTGTGCGTTCGATTCTGAAAATGAAGCGAAATTCAATCAATTGAGTATTCAGGATCAGATAAAAGCGGAGAAAGACCGAAAAAGAATATTTAGCAACGCGCAAATCCAACATTCCAAATCAGGACCAATCTATACGATTCCTACGGTGATACATGTTATTCACGATGATTGCGATGGCAACATTTCAATGGAGCAGATACGCGAAGGGATGAGAATATTAAATGAAGATTTCAGAAGACAAAACAGCGACACGATAAATACACGGCCGATATTTCAAGGTGTGGCAGCAGACGCAGAAATCCAGTTTGTCCTGGCCAATCTTGATCCCAACGGTAATTGTACCGAGGGTGTGGTAAGAGTGAACAGCCCACTGACAAACAGCGCAAGTCCAAGAGATGCCGTGAAGTCGGTAAGTTATTGGAACAGCAGCAAATATTTTAATATTTGGCTGGTGAACAGCATTGAGAGTAGCGGTTCTGTCGGGACGATATTGGGGTATGCTCAATTTCCTTATTTCGGAAGCAGTTCAACCTATGGTCTGGTTTGCCGTCATGATGAGTGGAGCAATATTGGTACGGCAACAGGCGCATCGGCAAGAGGCAGGGTTCCGTCTCACGAAGTAGGACACTGCCTTGGATTATATCGTACATTTCAGGGAAGCTGTGGCAGCAATTGCAATAATTCGGGAGATGAAATTTGCGATA
>DNDT01000055.1 GCA_003487525.1 Flavobacteriales bacterium | reverse complement strand
CCAAAGCGGCTAAAATAGTAGAGGACAGGCTGGTAGGTGCATACCTCAGGGTAAGGGAAAATGCGAGAAATGGTCTGGCAGTTGTTGCAGTCGAGCGAGATTCATGCGGTGGATGCTTCAATAAAATCCCGCCTCAGCGTCAAATGGATATCAAGAGCCACAAAAAAATTATCGTTTGTGAGCATTGCGGAAGAATTCTGGTGGACATTGCAATTGATCAAAAAGCAGCGGAAACCGAATAAGGAAGAAGATTTTTAAAATAGAAGCCTCGTTATGCGGGGCTTTTTTTTTATTCCAGATTGTAGACCACCAGTTTTTTGCCCAGTCCCACGATTACATTGTAACGCTCGTCTTTGTTGATATCCGATATGCTGAATTCGGAATTTCCTTTGAGCGGAAATTTATCGTCGATAATTCCCGCTTCATTGTAAAGCATGATCATTTTTGAGGTTGTATCCGACAAACCGATTTTACCGGCGTCTTCGTTAAAGCGGTACAAAGCGGGATACGCAAGAGACGCGGATTCCAGGCTGATTTCAAATATTTTCTCTTTGGCATGATTAAAAGACATTAACCGATTGCTGTCCAGGAACGTATAGTCCGGTTTTCTGTCATTGTTTATATCCCCGTAAACGAATTGATGATTTGACGAGAACTGTTCAAAATTGATGATCTCCTTTTCACCCTCAAAGTTCAGTTTAAACACGTTACCGGTTTCATCGGTTGTAACGTACTTGCACTTCATCACGTCATTGCTCAGCTCGAGTTTTGCCAAATGCGCGTTGCGCACCGGTAAATGCTCTTTAATGGGGATTCTGATCTCTCCCCTTCTGTTCAGCACAAAAATGCTTCCGTCCGACCCGACACAGGTTATGTAATCCTTGCCGTTCAGAACGAAGTGTTGAATCGGAGAGACAATTTCCTCACTCTGTTTAAAATCCCACCCTTCGATTTCTTTTCCGGAACGGTCAAAATTTAAAATCTTACCTCCCCGCAGTCCAATCAAGAGTCGATATTCACGGTTTTTCTCATAATCGATCACAGACAATCCATTGGTGGTTATTCCCGAAAGCTGGATTGGGTAATTCTCGACATCCCTTCCTTTTCTGTCAATTAAGTAAATGGACGATTCTCCACTGAACAGAATCTGAAGCTTGTTGTTTTTAAATACATCAATTTGGTATACTTCACTGAGAATGGGCTCTTTCAATTGTCTCTTCCAGATAATATTTCCCTTGTTGTCAATCAGGTAGATTTTGTTTCCGACGTCCTGGATAAATATCTCGCGCGCGTTTGTGTAATGATTCAGAACGATTCTGGGCTTCATTAACACCAGGGTATCCAGTTCAACCTCCCACAAGGTATTTCCTTCATGCTTCCTGTTGGGATTGTAATCAAGTGCCGTGTGCTGATAGAACATGTTTTTCTTTCCGTCCTTGAATTGTATCCCCAGGTGTTCAAACTTCTTAAGGAATTCGGGATTTTCATTGAAAAACTCAAGGGATGTTTTTTGCAGAATAGTTCGATAAACCGGAAGTCCGTCATTCAAATGAACGTACAGATAAACATTTGACTGGTCTGAAAGGTTCGCCGATAACTCATTGTAGAACTGGCTCTTTTTCAAGGTCTGGCCACGCTTGTATTTTTCGAGGACGTGATCGACCAGGGCAGCACTGGTTGAAAGGACAAGGTACTTGCCGACAAAGGCATAATAAGGTCGGTCAAGTCCTTCAAACAATACCGTTTCGAAGTCATCCAGAAGTCGTATGACCGGCAATCGATCCAAACCCTGGTCCGACTCTTCAGATAACCGGTTCATCAAGGCAAGCGCCTCTTTTTTATCGGAAATTCTGAAAAAGATAAGTTTCGAGTCCATCGGTTCCAAATCCTTGTCTTTTAAATACATGACACCGAATTCATTTGCCACCCACTTATTCAATTCACTTTCCGTATCGAAATGAAATTCATTATTGAGTTCTTCAAGTTTTTTTGCATACGACTCTCCCTTCCCTTTCACTTCAAAATACTTCTTTCTGGCCTCCGAATAGGACGGGTAATTGCTCACTCCAAAATGAAAGAACAGCGAAACATCGTCCGGGATAATTTCTACCGCATCGATGTCCTGGGATTTCTGTTTGTCAAACAAACTCAGGTAGGTATCCGGGCCTGAATGGGTGAATCCGTTAAACAGAATTAAATCGGGATGCATGGTCGCATCCAGGGCTGTCCAACCTGACCCGATCAGATCTTCATCCTTTGCTTCGGGCACTTCTATTCCGAGCAATCTCATTCCTCCCCTCTCACGGTAGTTAATAAAGAAATTCCAGTCCGTAAAATCGCCGGTGGTGCGTTGCACAGAAGTGAACTCCTTATCCGTAAAGAGAGCGTTGTCCGAATGTGCAATGCGAATGGCATCTTCGGTCATATCCGGTAAAAAGCTCAGGATGACAAGTTCGTTTTCAAGCGCTGCGTAAAACGGGCTTAACGAAGTATCCTTGGGCTGTATGGTGTAGATTTCCGTTCCCTCAAACGTTCCGTAAAGCTCAGGTTTGAACGCCATTTCACTGATGGCCTCAATTAATTCATCGCCATTTTGACTTTTACACGGAAGGATGATGGTGTGGTTAAATCCCGACTTTCCATTTGGATAAAACGCGATTACAATGCTGAGATCCTCTTCGATGTCGGAAAAGTTTGGCAAGGCCCTGAAAAGAGAATCCATGGTCCGAATCTGATGATTCAAGGTGTGAATCTCTTCATCGTCCATCAACTCCTGCCACATCAGATTTTTGAACATCAGGTTCTCGTATGCCCTGTTGTAATTATTGATGTTTAGAATGGCACACGCTTTTGATGAAATGGCTTTGTAAGGAGAAACGCTATCCGGCTTATCGGCAATATTCAGGTATCCCAGTATGGAAAACACAATGACAAAAATTGCCAGTGCAGCCAGGAAAATAGTGCGCTTGTTCATCGTTAACATTCATCTCAAAAGTAGGGTCATTTAGTTCGGTCACGGCAACAGCAATCACGAACAATTAACAACGCATCGTTCATTTCTGCCACTATTTTACCGGATCAGCGAGCAGTTTAAAACTCATTCGATGATAGGGTGAGCTTCCGTGTGCCGCTATTGCCTCCCGGTGTCGCGATGTCGGATACCCTTTGTTGCGTTTCCAGTCATAGTTCGGGTATTCCTTATGGAGCGCCTCCATCAATTCGTCCCGATGAGTTTTTGCCAGAACCGAGGCGGCTGCAATGGACGCGTATTTGCTGTCTCCTTTTACAATGCATTCATGCGGCAGTGCTCTGTAAGGATGAAAGCGATTGCCGTCAATAATCAGGAACTCCGGTTTCAGGTTAAGGTTGGCAATGGCACGATGCATGGCTTCAATGCTGGCATTCAATATGTTTATTTTGTCAATTTCCGTATGATCCACCACACCGTGTGCCCATGCCAGGGCAGAATTCATGATGACATGCTTCAATTCCTTGCGTTGTTTTTCGGATAATTTTTTGGAATCGTTCAATACGGGATGACTGAAATCTTCCGGTAGAATTACCGCAGCCGCCACCACGGGACCTGCAAGACATCCCCTTCCGGCTTCATCGCAACCTGCCTCCAGTTTATCGCTATACCTGTTTTTTAACATTGTACCCTACACACCTATGTTTTATTTTTTTGCCGCGGCCGAAAGCACTTCCCAAAGCTGTTCGGCACTCCTGTCCCAATCAAATTTCGCCACCTGTTTTGCAGCGTGGCTTAATAAGGTGGATCTCAGTTCTTCATTCGACGAAAGATCGTACATGGCTCCGGCGATTTCTTCAATGTTATGCGGATCGGCATAAAGCGCCGCATCACCAGCAACCTCGGGCATGCTGCTGGTTTTGGATGTCAATACAGGCGTACCGCAGTTCAGCGCCTCCAATATGGGCATCCCAAATCCCTCGAACACAGATACGTAAACAAGCGCATTGGCAGCCGACAAAGCGGCCGGCAACTGCTCTTCCGAAATGCGTCCGGAAAAAATAACATCTTCTTTATACCTTGACCGATTGGTGTATTCAATTAATTCACAGGCATCTTTCACCATGTTGCCGGCAATCAGAAATTTCATTTCACTCTTCGACGATTCTTTAAATTTTTCAAATGCCTTTATCTGATTGAGCAGATTCTTCCGTTGATAAAGTGTTCCGACATGAATAAAATATTCTTTTCCCCCGGTAAGTTTTTTCCTGGTTTCTTCCTTCTCCCTTTGTGAAACCGGAACAAATTCTTTGCCAACCGCATTGGATATCACGTGAATGGACGAGGCATCGACTCCATAATGTTCGGAAATGTCCTTTGCGCTGAAATCAGAAACACTTACCAGGGCGGTCGCGTTTCGCGCCACAATCGGAACTCTCTTTTGATAGTAAAGCCGGAGAAAGAAATTGAGGTGCTCTGGGAAATGTACAAAATTAAGATCGTGAATCACGGTGACGTTCTTGCAGACCGGCGAAAGTAAATTCATGCTGTCCGGCGAAAAGAAAACATCGGGTTCAATTTTCTTCAACTTTCTTCTGACTGACCAGTCAAACCATATCCACCCAAGCAAGGAGTGTCTAAGCGGAGGTCTTACCACATGAGGAACAATGTTCCCGTATCTCACAAATTCGGGGTCAAAAGGGCGGTCAAAAAGAAAATGAAACTCGCATTCGGGATGTGCGGCAACAATTCGAAACATCAGTTCGTTTGTAAAACGACCAATTCCATCCAGTTTGTTCGTTAAAAGTAAGCGGGTGTTAACAGCGATTTTCAAGATCAGACAGGGAGATAAAGGGAATCAAAGTAAGTAATTAATTCTATTTTGTCCTATTTTCGACACGGCCTTCAACGCGAATAACGTTTTCATGCAACGAAAATTTCTTCTAAATCTCATTTTACTGGTTTTTCTGAATTTACTGGTCAAGCCTTTTTACATTCTGGGCATCGACACGGAATTCATCGAGCGACTCGGACAGGAGGTGTATGGAAATTATTTTGCCCTGTTAAACCTGAGTATTCTGCTGAATATTTTCCTGGATTTCGGCATCGTCAATTTTAATACCGGAAATATCGCAAGGCACCAGCACCTGGTAGGAAAGTACTTTAAAAATGTAATGGGTTTGAGATTTGTGCTTGCCGTCATTTATTTGCTTTTCACGCTTGTGGCCGCGCTGTTGCTTGGATATACAAGTGAAAACCTGACCCTGTTGATTCTCTTGTGCTTCAATCAGATACTGGCCGGTTTTATTTTGTATTTCCGTTCAAACCTGGCCGGACTGCATTTGTTTGCGCAGGACAGCATCCTGAGTGTTCTGGACCGGATAATACTGATCGTACTTTGTTCGGTGGTTCTGTGGACTTCGCTCTTTGAGGTGGAAGTGAGCATTGAACTCTTCATTTATCTCCAGACCCTGGCTTATGGTCTGGGCGCATTGGCGGGTTTTTTACTCACATTCAGAAAGGCCGGATCTTCGTTGATTGTTTTCAATTTTCCATTTTCTTATCTGGTACTGAAGAAGAGTTTCCCCTATGCACTGCTTTTTCTCCTGATGGGTTTCTATTACCGTACAGACGGCGTGATGCTGGAGAGAATGCTGGACGGTGGCGCTTATGAAGCCGGAATTTACGCACAGGGATTTCGTTTTTTTGAGGCGGGAAACATGATGGCCTATAAATTTGCCGCGCTGCTTTTTCCGATGTTTTCCAAAATGATTCAGGACAAAAAGGATGTAAAAGATTTGCTGACAATGTCTTTTAAAATAATCACGACGGGAACAGTGCTCGGTGGGTTAATCGGTTTTTTCTATGCCGAAGAAATTATGGATCTCAGGTACAGCAGTGAAATTGAATCATCGGCAGCTGCGTTTAAATATTTGATGCTCGGATTTACAGGAATATGCGGAACCTATATTTTCGGGGCTCTCTTAACGGCCAATCAGAACCTAAGGTCTTTGAATATCATGGCGGTGACCGGTGTGGTAATGAACGTACTGCTCAACCTGNNTTATCGGGCAGAAGGAGCCGCAATCGCCAGCATGATTACGCAGATTTCGATGGCTTTTTACCAGATAGTGCTGGTCAGGCAAAAACTTAAGACAGGAATCAGCACATTGATCTGGATGAAACTACTGCTGTTCATCGTCGGCCTTTTATGCCTGTTTTTCCTTTTTGGTCAAACGGATCTGAATTGGATGGTAGAGGTGCTGATGGTCATTATGGGTGGGATGATACTTGGATACATACTGAAGCTATACAGCCCCGGATCAATCCTAAATATGATTGCCTTGCAGAAGAATCTCAATGCG
>DNDT01000450.1 GCA_003487525.1 Flavobacteriales bacterium | reverse complement strand
GATTTAACGGTTTCAAGTCCTCGACCACCTCGTGATCGTCCCTGTAACCCAGTTCGCCAAGTCCATAGGTGGCTGCGGATGATGCATAAACCAAAGGCAACCCGTATTCGACACAGGCATTCCATACATCTTTTGAATAATTGACGTTCAACTCATCAAATATGCTCTTGTCAAATTCGGTGGTATCCGTGCGTGCACCGATATGAAATATAAATTGGACAAGCTTGTGATTTTCCCTCAGCCATGCGATAAAATCATCGCGATGAACCATTGAGCTGAAGTGTTTATCCCGGTAGTTGAGGGCTTTTTTCTCATCTTCAAAATTGTCAACCAGAACTATGTCCTTGTAGCCCTCGGCATTTAGCTTTCCAACCAAACAACTTCCGATAAATCCAGCCGCACCAGTTACTATAATCATGTGTTCATCTTTTTGGCAAATATATTCATACTGTTTCAGTGAGCTGTTTTAATCTTTGAAAACTTGCGCTTCAGCTTTAGCAAGGGTTTCTCGAAAAACTCATAACTGATTGTTGCCACGATTATTGGCAGGATGATAATAAATGCGAAGTACAGAAAGATGTTGTCCATATTATTGTTGAACATGATTCGCTGGGTGACAAACAGTATGGTAATGTTACCATACATGTATATTCCATAGGATATTTTACCCAGGTAATGCAGAAACCTGCTGCCTTTCAAGGAATGCTTAAAGGACGGATTAAAGTTGAAATCAAGGAGCAATACCGCCAAAATGACCAAATAAATGTACTTTTTAAATACCGCATCAAATGGAGTTAACCAACTGTGAACAGAGTCTGTACACATTAAAACCAAAAAAGCGATGATCAGAAATCCCCGGAGCCGGGTCGTAATTTTAAACGTAAAGGGACGGACAGAATAAATGTACCCTCCAATGGCTCCCATTGCCAATGCATCCAATCGGCTTAAGGTGTGCAGGTAAATAACCAATTGATAGCCTTCGATAAAAAAATAACTGTACAAACGGAACAGCATACTTGCCGCCACAACCATCAGCATTGAATTAAGCATAAATCGTCTTGGGACAAAAGCCACAATAAAGGGCCAGAAAATATAAAAATGCTCTTCGACGCATATGGTCCAGTAATGAGCCAGAGGCCATTCAAAGACCGTTGTTCTTATCACATCAAAGTTCCCCAGAAAAAAAAGATTCATCAGGTAATCCGGATGAGGTCTGTCAACCCAATAAACAAGAAGTGGCGTAATAGCAATAATCAAAAAGTAGAGCGGCCATATTCTGAGGCTTCTTCGTATGATGAAATTCTTGATGTTAATTCTTCCAAACCTGTTCCGCTCTTCAATCAATATGTAGGTGATCAGAAACCCGCTAATCAGAAAGAAAATATCCACCCCTATGTTCAGGTTATGAATAAACTGTTCCACAAGTTCACCCAATACATTGACATTGTCCGTAGAAGCGACAAAAACCCGCGGTCGGTTAAACCACACGATGTAGTCGGCATAGGCGTGTACAATAATGATCATGAAAGCCGCCAAACCCCGGACAAAATCCAAATGGGGAAAGTAAATTCTATCTGTCGGTTTTGTTTTTATCATATGGAATCACAATTCTAAACTATTTCAATTTTGTCCATGCCGATAGTCCAATGGAATTCGTTGTATATTTGTGCTCCCAAAAATTAACTATGATTCACATAACGAGAAGAGAAAGATTCAGTGCCGCTCATATGTTGTCAAGACCGGAATGGTCAAATGAAAAAAATCTGGAGGTATTTGGGAAATGTTCAAATCCAAACTGGCACGGACACAATTATGAGCTTTTCGTCACCATCAAAGGAGAGCCAAATCCCGAAACAGGATTTGTGGCAAACCTGAGTCTGGTGGGCAAAATCATAAAAGAAAAAGTTATCGTTTGGATCGATCACAAGAATTTAAATGTAGATGTTCCTTTTTTAAAAGGTAAACTTACATCGACCGAACATCTCGCAATCGCTATCTGGGAACAGATTGAATCAGAAATTAATAAATTAGGCTGTGAATTGCATTGCGTGAAAATTCAGGAAACTGAAAATAATTTTGCAGAATATTATGGGAAATAGAAACAAGGACCTGGAAGACAGCGAAGATTTCAACAGTGGTATTGAGCGATATGAAAGACGCGAAAACTACAACAACCGGACCATGCGTGCCGTTGCAAAATCGTATGCTCAAATTATTCAACTACTTGAAGAAGATCCTACCAGGCAGGGAGTTTTAAATACCCCAAAAAGAGCTGCAAAGGCAATGCAGTTTCTGACCCATGGCTACGACATGGATCCATCAAAGCTGTTAAAGTCAGCGATGTTTGAGGAAGATCACAAGCACATGGTTATCGTGAAGGACATTGAAATATATTCCATGTGCGAACATCACATGCTGCCTTTTTTTGGCAAAGCTCACATTGCTTACATTCCAAACGGTTGGATCGTTGGACTGAGCAAGATACCGCGTGTTGCCGATGCCTTTGCCAGAAGGTTACAAGTACAGGAACGACTTACGGATCAGATAAGGGACTGCATTCAGGATACGTTAAATCCCCTTGGAGTGGCAGTGGTAATAGAAGCACAGCACATGTGCATGCAGATCCGGGGCGTCCAGAAACAAAACTCTGTGACAACCACTTCATCATTTACAGGTGAATTTGAAAAGGATCCTACCAGAAAGGAGTTTATAAGTTTGATATCAACCAATTTGCATTAAGTAATTTATGGAAAACAAGGTAATTATTAAGAAGGACGGCCGGGAAATAGAAGCAAGCATTTCTCAAACCTTCATTTCGAATGTATTCAGTTATATGTTCGCCGCATTGACGATAACAGGTGTAATAGCCTGGTGGTTCGGCGGAAGCGCCGAATTGATGAGCATGATCATCAATTTTGAAACAGGTGGCCTAAACGGTCTGGGATATGTGGCAATCTTTGCACCTTTCGCTTTTGTAATGGTCATGACTTTCGCATATGAACGGCTCGGATCGCTTTTGCTTTTGTTGCTGTTTATTGCGTTCTCGGTGTTAATGGGGATAAGCATGAGCACCATCTTTCTCGCTTATACCGCTTCCTCGATCACAAGTACCTTTTTTGTCACCGCCATCACCTTCGGTATCATGGCACTGGTCGGTTACACCACCAAAACCGATTTGACCAAGTTGGGTTCCTTGTTAATGATGGGATTGTTTGGCATTGTAATAGCCATGATCTTCAACTGGTTCATCGGTAGTGAAACGCTCGAAATCATTATAAGCCTGATAGGCGTTGTCATTTTTACAGGACTTGCTGCCTACGATGTGCAGAAACTTAAACGAATTGGCGCAGGTGTCGAATTCGGCAGTGAATCAGCCAACAAACTGGCGATACTGGGTGCACTGACTCTTTACCTTGACTTCATTAATTTATTCCTGTTTCTCCTTCGGTTTATGGGAGACAGAAAATAACCACATACCTTATGAAAAAAGCATTTGTGTTTCCCGGCCAGGGATCTCAATTTGTTGGCATGGGAAAAGACCTGTATGACAGCAAAAAGGAAGCTCGTGATTTGTTTGAAAAAGCAAATGAAGTGCTCGGATTTAGGATAACTGACATGATGTTCAGTGGAACCGATGAGGACCTGAAACAAACAAAGGTCACCCAACCTGCCATCTTTCTTCATTCGACTATTCTTGCATCTTGCATAGTTGATTTTAAACCGGATATGGTGGCGGGACATTCGCTCGGTGAATTTTCGGCACTTGTTGCCAACGGAGCGTTATCATTTGAAGAAGCCTTAACCCTTGTCTCAAAGAGGGCAAATGCCATGCAGAAAGCCTGCGAAATGAATCCCTCTACAATGGCTGCCATTCTTGGACTTGATGATGCTGTCGTCGAGGAGATTTGCGACAAAGTCGACGGGGTTGTGGTGGCCGCAAATTACAACTGTCCCGGTCAGCTCGTGATTTCAGGCAGTAACGAGGCCGTGGGTGTCGCCTGCGAAAAACTGACAGAGGCAGGTGCCCGGCGTGCGCTGTTGCTTCCTGTGGGCGGGGCTTTTCATTCTCCTCTCATGGAACCTGCCCGTGTGGAACTTGAAGCTGCCATTAAACATGCAAATTTTAACAATCCCATTTGTCCCGTTTACCAAAATGTCAATGCGGAACCTGTTTCAGATCCGGAGGAAATTCAGAAAAATCTCATCATGCAATTGACAGCTCCGGTGCGCTGGACTCAAACCATGCAGAACATGTTGCGCGACGGCGCTACTTCGTTTACCGAAGTTGGCCCGGGTAATGTGCTTCAGGGATTGGTTAAGAAAGTGGATCGTTCGATTGAAACAGCCAGTGCATCTATTTAATCAGTACACGTTGGATTGATTGATTATCACCTGTAGTTATCCTAAGCAGATAAGTACCAACCGGTAATTTCCCCAATGGAAGTTTTGTTTCCTTTTCCAGAACGAGTCTCCATGACCTGAATTTTTTTCCGGTATTGTCCAATAATTCAATATCGGATGGCCAGACGCTTGGCATACCACAGTGCAGCACAAGATCGCCTTCGACTGGATTGGGATAGACGCGAAGCCCCATTTCACTTCTTTCTTCGATTCCGATAAATGGAGATTCTTCCCAGTACAAGTATACATATTGAGAAT
>DNDT01000065.1 GCA_003487525.1 Flavobacteriales bacterium | reverse complement strand
CTGTAATTTGGGTGGTTGTAAGTATTGCTATTGTTGTCATGTTTTGTGCCTGGTATTCACGCAAGGCAGAAAAGAATATTCGTGAAATAAAAGAACATATATGGTCTGAAGAAATATTGGCCCACCAAAATGAATGGGGACATGATATGTGTCAGTGGTTACTGGAAAACAAGATAGATCCATTTTCTCCAGATGCTAACGAAATAATTAGCGGCTTTCAAAAACGCAGACGGGATGAATATCAAAAGTTTTTCAAGCGAAATATTCACGTCTGAAACTGAAATTTCGAGTAAATAGTTTTTTGTTTTACACTTCCACTTTCACATCAACGATCCGATCCAGNNTAATTAAATCGTGTTGCAACTATTATTTGTCAATATCAGCAACGGTATAATGAAGTGACAACTGTTTCATAAGAGGAAGTATGACTATCAATGTTGATAATATTGGCAATAATGTGTTCGGAAAAAATGTGGATTCAGTCAAGTATTCAAAACGGGTACAGAATTTTGTTGCAATTCTGGTTATCCTGATTTTTGCGGGCATAAATATATCAAGTGTTCGGCGGGGTTTTTCACTCACTACGGATGAAGATAAACATTATTTATACGGTGAGCATATACTGGCTGGCAATCCCAGTCGATTTAATCCCAGTACGATGCCGGCTACAGCCTTAAACGCCCTCCCCAAGAGAATTTCTTCCTTCCTGGATGATGGCCGTATAAAAAATATCCTGAGCAGGTACTCTTTAGCCCGGTCAATAACCATCTTTTTTTCGTGCCTAATTGCTTACTTTATATTTTGCTGGGCGCGTTTGTTATATGGGTTTATCCCTGCATTGTTTTCTTTAGTTTTATATGTCCTCGATCCGAATATTATTGCTCACTCTCAATTAGTAACAACTGATGTGTATGTAACAGGTTCCATGGCTTTTGCGTTCTACACGCTGTGGAGATTTGCTCGTGAAAGGACTACTCAAAATGGGCTATTATGTTTATTTGCGCTTGGGGTTAGCCAACTTACCAAGTATACAGCCATTGTATTGTTTCCATTATTCTTTTTAACTCTTCTATCTTTTGATTTGTCTTCCTGGAAAAAATTATTAATAAAAATGGAAGATGTTAAGCATTTTTTGTTTAGGTATGTAAGATATGCAGGTCTTGCGTTTCTTGCGTTAATATTGATTATCAATATAGGTTTTCTATTCAGCCGAACTTTTCGATATTTCGGCGAGTATAATTTTCGATCAGACCTATTAAAGAAGATTCAATCAGGTGTTCCTGTCCTTTATTTTTTTCCCGTTCCGGTACCAGAACCGTATTTGTCAGGGTTGGACTACATGAGTAACGTAGATGAAAGCGGCTCTGCGGAAGGAAACAATTATCTTCTTGGCGCTGTAAGAACGGAATGGGGATTTCCAGGTTATTATTTTATCGCCTCAATACTTAAGGTCCCAATTTCAACCCAAATAATCTTGACACTTGCGATACTGGTATATTTCTCTAGACAAGGTCTCCGAACATTCTTTTTACAGGACGAATTCTTTTTATTGGTTCCGGTAGTGTTTTTTTCTATCTATTTTAATTTCTTCTTTAATACTCAGGTGGGGATTCGATATTATCTTCCAGTATTTCCCTTCTTGTATATTTTCTCCGGCAGTTTGTTTGTGGGATGGGAGATGTTTTCTAAAGTTAAGAAAATGATAAGCTTGGTTTTGCTTGCATACCGGTCGGTATCTGTTTTTTCATATCACCCATACTACTTGAGTTATTTCAATGAAATCGTGTGGAATAGAATGGATGCCTATAAATACCTGGCAGATTCGAATGTTGATTGGGGGCAGGGAAAAAATGAATTGGATCAATATTTGTCCACGCACCCAGGTGCTCTTTACCACCCAAATCGTGTTCGCTCTGGGCGGCTTGTTATCCGTATTAATGACTTGGTTGGCGTAACCCAAAATCCTGAAAAATATGCATGGTTGCGAGATAACTTTGAACCTGTTGAAGAGATCGCTTATAGTTATTTGGTTTATAAGATATCACAAGAAGAAATCGAGGTCTTATGTGCCACAACCAGCTACTGTGATAAATGATTGAGAAAGAATGAAAAGAAAAATATTTCTGGCTTTTTTTCTACTTTTAATAGGTTCATCGATCACTTATCTACCCTTGGTTGGGCAACTTGGGTATCTGAACGACGATTGGTATCTGATGTATACAGCCAAGGCATACGGTTCTGAAGTATTCATTGATATCTTCAATGTGGATCGTCCAGCCCGCGCGCTGGTAATGATCCCTGCGTATGGTTTGTTTGGCGAGAACCCACTTTATTACAACTTAAGCGCATATATGTTTCGATTGATCTCAGGGTTTGCATTCCTGTGGACGTTGAGAATGTTGTTTCCTCGCCAAAAAAGAGCAACTTCTTTGGCGGCTTTGCTCTTTTTGATCTATCCAGGGTTTCTTTCACAGCCGAACGGGGTGGATTATCAAAGCCATTTTATTGGGCTTGCAACGGCGCATCTTTCTATTACATTGACGATAAAGGCAGTGCTGGCAAATCGATTTGTATCAAAATTTGGATGGCACTCGCTGGCAGTATTATTCGGGTTTCTATATCTTAGTCAGATGGAATGGTATATTGGCTTTGAAATTTTCCGATGGGGAAGCGTGTTTTTGATATCGTTTCGAGCGGACGGGCGCTTTATTCAAAAGATATGGCATACCATAAGATCAGCTTTCCCCGCGTTATTGGTTCCGCTGATCTTTCTCGTATGGCGAATATTTTTCTTCCAATCTGAGCGCGGTGCAACAGACGTCAACGCCCAATTTGAACAGATAAAGCTGTATCCCATACAGACTTTATATCATTGGGCGATTCAGGTGTCACAGGATCTGATCGATGTGTTGATTGCCGCATGGTATATCCCACTTTCGCAATTGCCCAGTCACATTGAGCCTTGGGGCGGCGTGTTGGCTATTATTCTGGCAGGAATAACACTTTATGTTTTTCATCACTATGAAGTTGACACCGGGCAGAAAGCATCGGCAAGCATTTTTACACGCGAGGCGTTGGTGCTTGGCATGTTTATAGCTATTGGAGGATTACTGCCCATCGCAATGGTGAATCGAGATGTTTCATTTCCTGCTTATTCCCGTTATTCTTTGGTCAGTTCAGCCGGAGTAGCCGTTTTGTTTAGCGCGGCTCTAACAATGATAAGACAACGCATGCTCCGTAATGGATTGATCTCTTTGCTTGTTCTTCTATCTGTTCTTACACACCATGCCAATACTGTAAAAGCAGTGAGGCAGACTGCTGCCACAAACAACTTTTGGTGGCAGGTTTCATGGCGCATACCACAACTGGAGAAGAATACAACATTGATCGCGAATTATCCAAATGCGATCATTGAGGAAGATTATTTTGTGTGGGGGCCTGCCAATATGATCTACTTTCCTGAAAAACAAAATGCAAATGATATTCAACCTGGGGTGTTTGCAGTTCTTCTAAATAGANNCAGTTGAGAAAGTGATCGCGAGAGAAAGACAGGAATACGACAAACGCAAGAATATCATAACTTATGCAAATTACAGAAATATTCTAGTGATGACGCAACCAAGTGTTAATTCCTGTGTCCACGTTATAAATGGAATGCAGTCTGAATATTCACCTGGTGAATGGGATTTGATCCGCGAAGTGGGGCCTTATTCCGAGATCGAGCATATTCTTGTGAATGAAACGCCTCATACGCCGCCAACAGTTGTTTTTGGTCCTGAACCTGCTCACGGTTGGTGCTATTACTACCAAAAAGCAGACCTGGCACGCCAGCGAGGAGAGTGGGAAAAAGTTTTGGAGATTGGTAGTCAGGCTTTCGGTCAGGGGTTTGAACCGGTGGATTTGATTGAATGGATGCCTTTTCTGCAGGCATATGCTTTGAATGGGGATGTGGAACACCTGAGGGAACTGTCACCTGTAGTCAACGCAGTTCCTTACATCTCTGAGCAAGTCTGCCAGATTCTCAGAACGACACCGGGACTATCGAATATTGTTATTAAGAATATTAATTCACTGTTCTGTGCAAAATAAATATCTGTTGCTTCTGTTTTTCTCCATGGAATATTAATTTGCCAGGTTGCAGTGAAATCTTCCAGAAGATCACATATTTTTAGTTCGATTACGATATAACATCTGAGAGGGGACTGTCAACATTTTCTCAATCACTAGTGGCATGTTTATAAAATCCACCACCTGCGAAATAAAATCTTGTGGGTTATCAAGCAGATCGTTGTAATTGATGTATAGAACGTCCATGTTGGGTTGGCGTGCCAGCCAATATTTGACGGCTACAAGGTGTTTCTCGAATTCATCGCGCATTTGATTGTCTTCTACTTGAGATTGTTCCTGACGATTTTTTAGCATTTTCTTTTGTGAAGCGAGTATTTCATCCAGTTGGCGCTCCATGAAAATGATCTTATAGCG
>DNDT01000182.1 GCA_003487525.1 Flavobacteriales bacterium | reverse complement strand
AGCCCCGCGTGAAGCGGCGTCATGCATGATGATCGATTTACCGTGGCTCGGGGCTTCACCAAGTTTGGTGCTTCGCTGTATAATGGTATTGAAAACCATTTGTTGAAAATGTGTTTTCACTTCATCCACTACCTGATTTGACAATCTGAGTCTGACATCGTACATGGTCAGAAGCAGGCCTTCTATTTCCAGCTCCTGATTTAATCGTGATTGAACTATTTTAATGGTGTTCAGCAATTTACCCAGTCCTTCAAGGGCAAAATATTCGCATTGAATCGGAATAATCACGCTGTTCGCCACGGTAAGACTGTTTACCGTAATAAGTCCGAGCGAAGGAGAGCAATCGATCAGGACAAAATCGTATTCGTCGGATACCTGGTCAAGCACCCCTTTCATCACATACTCCCTGTTGGGTAGATTGATCAGTTCTATCTCTGCACCGACCAGATCAATGTGGGCGGGAAACAAATCCACGTTCGGTGATTCGGTATGAAGAATGGTTTCTTTCGGGTTGATGTTGTTTATAATGCATTCGTAAATGCTGGTCCTGATATTGCGAGGGTCAAAACCCATACCGGAAGTCGAATTGGCCTGAGGATCACCGTCGACGAGTAAAACTTTTCTATCGAGGGCACCCAGACTCGCAGCAAGATTAATTGCCGTTGTTGTCTTTCCAACACCACCTTTTTGATTCGCGATCGCAATGACTTTTCCCATAATTTATCTGCTTAACTAAAGTGAAGGTAAACTTCCGGTATCCATATCAACGTGCAAATGCTTTAATTTGCAAGAGAAAAAGAATACGCCGCTAAAATACAATTATTGCCTTCGTGGCTTAAAAAGCGGGGAGAATATTTTTGAACACAGGTATCGCACCAACAGCAATGGAAAAATACACGGTTTTTGCCACCAGCAACAGAGAAGACAACAAGACCCAGATTTTTGCTCAGAAATGCAGTAAAATACTGGAAGAAATGAAGATAGAAAATTCGGTTTACTACCTTGAACAGTTGCCGAATCAATTGTCGGGAGCTAAAATGTACGACTATGAAAACAGTCCTGTGAGCGAAATTGTTGAAAAGTATATTAATCCTGTTAATAAACTCATTTTTGTGATACCGGAGTACAATGGAAGTTTTCCGGGCATACTGAAATTGTTCATAGATGCGGTACATCCGAGAAATTTTAAAGGAAAGAAAGCCGCGTTAATCGGAGTGTCTTCAGGGAGATCCGGAAATGTCAGAGGAATGGATCACCTCACCGCTATTTTGCAATACCTGAAGGTTGAGGTGTATCACGACAAACTCCCGTTTTCTTCAATAGACGCACTTTTGACAGGAGATGTCCTGACTCATGAGAAAAGCATTCAGCTCATGACCAACCAAATGCTGGGATTCAAAAACTTTTAGAAAGGTCGGAAGAATTACTCTTTTCCGAGGTCATCAAAACTTACGTCCGAAAATTCACTCGGAACTTTTTCAATGACTTCTTCGCCTTGCTCTTTTTTAAGTTCCTTGATTTTATCCACAGATTCGTTCAGCCCTGATGTGAATTTCTCAAAGTCCTCCTTGTAGAGAAACAACTTGTGTTTCTCGAAGAAAAACTTTCCGTTCTCGTTGTTGAATCGGCGTTTGCTTTCGGTTATGGTCAGATAATAATCATCTGATTTAGTTGACTTTACATCAAAAAAATACGTCCTTTTTCCTGCTCGAACCGATTTTGAGAATACTTCGCCTTCCCTGTAATCTTCATCTTGCTTATCGTGTCGGTTTTCTTCCATCTTCAATTAAGGTTGTTGATCGTTCCAGACAAATTTATTAATAATATATGGATACTACACAGAATCAGTGATATGGATATCGTCAAGTTTCTCCATTTTTTGCTGAGTATACATATCAAAGTAGACTCCCTTTTCTTCGAGCAAGGACTTGTGATTGCCTCTCTCAACGACTTCGCCCTTGTCCATTACAATGATTTCCTGAGCCTGTTTTACGGCGGATACCNNGTGTTCCGTTCGGTTATGCTGTCAACGGCAGACAGGCAATCGTCGAAGACAAGAATTTTCGGATCCCGAACCAGTGGACGGGCAATGGATATTCGTTGCTTTTGTCCTCCGGAAAGTGTGATTCCGCGCTCTCCGACCATGGTTTTGAATTTTTCGGGAAACTCCTCGATGTTGTCAAAAATTTCGGCATCCTTTGCTGCTGCATAGACGACATCTGCATCAACTTCCCTTGAATTAGCACCGAAGACAATGTTGTTGAATATGGTATCGGAAAACAGAAAGCCTTCCTGCGGAACAATTCCCATATGGCTTCTTAAAAACCGAATGTCGATGGATGTGAGTTCGAGATCGTCAAAATATATCGCACCGCTGTCGGGTTTAATATTGCGGCACATCAACTCGATGAGGCTGCTTTTTCCCGAACCTGTTTTTCCGATGATGCCCATCGATGCTCCGGGCTTGATATCAAAGGATACATTTTTTAAGGCGGCAATTCCCGAATCCTTGTAGGTGAAACTCACTCCGCTGAAACTAATTTTTCCTTCCAGATCAAATCCGTTTTTTTCACCTTTCGAAAATTCCGGTTTCTCCTGCAGGAACTCATTTATTCTTCGCTGGGAAGCCGATGCCCGTTGCGTCAATGAAGTTACCCACCCAAGCGCCGTGACAGGCCAGGTGAGCATGTTGACGTAAATGACAAACTCGGCGATGTTTCCGATTTCAAGTTTTCCGGCAATGGCTTCATTTCCGCCAATGTAAACGGTAAGAATGGTACTCAGTCCGATCAGCAGGGACATAATGGGCATGAACAGCGCTTCCACGTTGACCAGAGACAAGGCAAGCTCCTTATATCTGTTGCTTTTCCGGTTGTATTGGTCAATGGCGTACTCTTCACGTACGTATGACTTCAGTACGCGGATACCCGAAAAGGTTTCCTGAGCTGCATTCGAGATTACCGACAACTGACCTTGCACTTCTTCACTTTTGCGGTTGATCACATTGCTTACATAGTATATGATGGCCGACAAAACGGGCAGGGGCATCAAGGCGTAGAGTGTCAGCTTCACATTGATGCTGAGCATTGTGACAATGACAAGTGTGAACAGTACAACCATGTTTATCGAATACATAACTCCCGGTCCCAGGTACATGCGCACCCGTGTCACGTCCTCACTGATCCGGTTCATGATGTCGCCCGTTTTATGTGTTTTGTAAAAAGTTGGTGACAACACTTGATACTGCTTGTATATTTCATTCTTGAGATCAAATTCAATCAGTCTGGACATGACAATAATGGTCTGCCGCATAAAAAAAGTGAACAGTCCTTTCAACAGGGCCATCACGACGACCAGGCAGGCGAACAAGAGAAGCACCTCCGTGAGAGACAGACTGTTGGCAAATGTCCCCAGGTATTTAATGTGCATTTCCGTTTGATCATTTGAAAGACTTTTGTCGACCAGGTTAATGGCTTCCCGAATTATCTGAGCCGGAACAATGGCAAAGAAGTTCGAGATAATTATGAATAGCACCCCCAGAATGAAGCGGTATTTGTACTTGTAGAAATACTTATTCAGGTAACCAAGCGATCCCATTCAATTTATTAAAAAGCGGACTTGAGAGAAATAATTATCCTTAGTTTTGCGCTGCTTTTTTTGCAGGCTCATCTGCAATATTACTTATAATTAAACAGGCCGTTGCCATAGATCAATAAATCAAGAAAATGGAAAGTTTGCAATTGGAACTTGAGAAAGAGAAGAAAAGCGTCCTTGAAATGATGTCGGACATGGAACACGAACAGGTTGTTTTTTGCCATGACAAACACACGGGATTGAAGGCCATTATTGCTATTCACAACACAGTGCTCGGACCCGCTCTTGGAGGAACAAGGATGTGGAATTATCAAAATGAATCGGAAGCTTTAAACGATGTGCTCCGATTGTCCAGGGGGATGTCTTATAAGGCAGCCATATCAGGATTGAATCTGGGAGGTGGAAAGGCCGTGATAATCGGAGATTCGTATACGGGAAAATCCGAAGCATTGTTCAGAAGATTTGGCCGGTTTGTGGACAGCCTGGGTGGGAAGTACATTACCGCGGAAGACGTCGGAATCTCACCCCAGGATATGGAATACGTGCATATGGAAACGAATCATGTTTCCGGTCTGCCAATATCGATGGGAGGAAGCGGAGATCCTTCACCTGTAACTGCTTACGGAGTGTATGTCGGCATGAAAGCGTGTTCGAATTACACCTGGGGAAACGACTCTTTGGCCGGAAAAAAAGTGCTTGTACAGGGCATTGGTCATGTCGGTGAATTTCTGGTCGGCCACCTGGTGAAGGAGGGTGCCAAGGTAATTGTTACTGACATCAATGAAGCGCGTATGAAGGCAGTGGTCGAAAAGTACAATGTCGACGCGGTGATCGGAGATGAAGTGTATGATCTGGACATGGATATTTACGCTCCTTGTGCCCTGGGTGCCACGGTTAATTCAAACACCATTGACCGATTAAAGTGCAAAATAATAGCAGGTGCAGCCAATAACCAGTTAGAAAATGAAGAGTTACACGGAATGATGGTGAAAGATAGGGGCATTGTTTACGCTCCGGATTTCCTGATTAATGCCGGTGGATTGATCAGTGTCAACTCTGAAGTGTACAAACTTTCTGCCGAGCGGAGCATGGAAATGACAGAGAAAATTTACGACGGCGTACTCAACATTCTGAACCTTAGTGAAGAGAAAAACATTCCGACTTCTCAAGCTGCACTCGAACTGGCAAAAAGTAGGATCGATATCGTTTCTAAAGTGAAATCAGGCCGATAGGCATCATTATGTTTAACCGAAGATTTTTAAGGGTAAAAATTCTGCAGGCCCTGTACGCGTATTTTCAGTCAGAGAGCAAGGACGAGGGCAAATCACTTAGAGAACTTCATTTAAGTATCAACCGCACCTTCGATCTTTACCTGTACCTGATGAATTTGCCCCTGGCATTAAGGCAGCAGGGTGAGAAAAGACTCGAGGAAGCAACAAAAAAACAAATTCCGTCGGAGGACGACCTGAGACTGAACAGGCGTTTCATTACAAACAGCCTGGCAGAGGCCATCGGTACTTCGGATAAAATCACGAAATTATCGAACGACAGAGGGATCAACTGGACGTCTGAGACCGAGTCTGTTTCGCGTTTTTACAAATTCATACGAGAGTCTGACCAATACAAGACATACATGGAAAAGACGGACAACGAGTTTGTGGAAGATCGCGAAATGCTGGTTTCGATTTTCCGGGATTTACTGCCGAAATTCGATTTGTTTCGACATAGTTTTCAGGAGAAAAGCATTTACTGGGACGAAGAAGATTTTGATTACGCCAGTTTTCTGGTCGTGAACACCCTGAAAAAAATGTCGACCAGAAAAAAACTGGATGATTTGGTGAAGGATGTGTATGATAACAAAGACGATAAAACCTTTGTTGAAAAACTCTTTAGTAAAACAATCAACCTGGATGCAAAAACAGAGAAACTCATCATGGATAATGCCAGGAATTGGGATGCCGAGCGAATTGCCATCATCGATATGATTCTGATGAAAATGGCCGTTGCTGAAATTGTCAACTTTAGGCAGATACCTGTTAAAGTATCCATGAATGAATACATTGACATCGCAAAATCCTTTAGCTCGCCCAAGAGTAGTCAGTTCATAAACGGAATCATTGATAAAGTTGTAAATGAACTTCAGCTAAAAAAGAAGGTAGTGAAAGTAGGCAGGGGCTTGATGGAAGGATAGTACGATTAATACTACATTTGCGAAAAACAGGAAATATGAAACGAGTGGTTTATGCAGTTTTTGCTGCTTTTTTGATCTCCTGCTCTCCTTCGGAAAATTCAGGGGTCGATACCGATTTGATCAACAATCCGAATAGTGCGGATGATTCCGGTGAACAAATTGGAATGCCCACCATTGTATTTGATGAAGAAAGTTATGACTTTGGTGAAATATCGCAGGGTGAAAAAGTGGAGCATCGCTTTTCATTCACCAATACGGGAGACGCCGATTTAATCATTTCATCGGCAACGGGAAGCTGTGGATGCACCGTGCCCTCTTATCCAAAAGAACCGGTTAAACCGGGAGGGAAATCAGAAATTACCGTTGTGTTCGCCAGCAATGGTAAAAAAGGTGCTCAGCACAAGCGCATAACGATTGTTGCCAATACAAATCCGAATAAAACGGTTATTGCCATCATGGGCAATGTACTGGTTCCGGAAGAAGAAAGTTAAAACCAATTTAAATATTCAAAATGATAAATACCATTATACTACAAGCAGCCGAAGGCGGAGGGTACATGCAATTTGTTATGTTGGCCCTGGTCGTGGTTGTATTTTACTTTTTCATGATTCGTCCACAACTCAAAAAGAGCAAGGAGCAAAAGAAATTCAGGGAAGCACTCACCAAGGGCGATCAAATTGTTACCATAGGTGGGATCCACGGAAAAGTAGCTGAAATAAAAGACACGACGGTGATTATTGAGGTGGAAGGCGGAAACAGATTGAAGATTGAAAAATCTGCGATTACTTCAGAATTCACGCCACCAACCAGATAAGCAGGTCCAAAAATGAACAAAAGCCGGGGGAAACATTCTTCCGGCTTTTTTTTTATCAATTCCATTCGTAGCTTTAAGCCATGCTAAACGTTGGACTAACCGGAGGAATTGGAAGTGGGAAAACCTTGGTTGCATCATCCTTTGCAAAATTTGGTATCCCCATTTATAACGCTGACCTGGCAGCAAAAAGGTTAATGACCGAAGATTCAGATCTCCGGAAAGAAATAATCGAAATATTCGGAAGAAGGGCCTATATGAACGGGGTGCTGAACCGAAATCAGATTGCTTCCATTGTTTTTAATGACAAGGATAAGTTGAACCGTTTAAACTCCAAGGTGCACCCTGCGGTCAGAAGAGATTACAAGGAATGGGTTGCCAATCAGGACGCACCCTATAACATCAGGGAGGCAGCCATTCTTTTTGAATCCGGTTCGTACAAAGACTGTGATCTTGTCATCCTGGTCACCGCACCCCTGGAAGTCAGAATCCAACGTGTCATGGAACGTGATGGCATGAGTCGTGAAGAGGTAATGTCGAGAATAAATCAGCAATGGGATGACGAGAAAAAGGCCAAGAGGTCGCAGTATGTCATTAAAAACGAGAAGCTCTCCGAAATGAACAAAAGCGTTTCTGAAATTCACGATTTTATTTTAAAGAGCCTTCAATGAAGATTCTTTCGGTAGCCGATATTCGAAATGCCGATCAATTTACGATCGAACACGAGCCGATAAAGTCCATCGATTTAATGGAACGTGCGGCAGGAAAGTGCGTCGACTGGATGCGTTCGAATCTCGAGCTGAATGAGCAACGAATCATCGTGTTTGCCGGAATCGGAAACAACGGCGGCGACGGTTTGGTGATCGCCCGAAAACTCGCTGAAGAAGGAATTCGTGTTCTTGTCTGTATTCTGCGCTTTTCGGATAAGGCAAGCGCCGATTTCCGGACAAATTTCGATCGGCTCAAAAAGCTGGATTTGGAAATTGTTGAAGTCAGCGACGGAAATTTTGACCTGGCCATAACTTCTGAGGATATCATTGTGGATGCTGTTTTTGGTTCCGGATTGAACAAGGAGGTAAAAGGTTGGTTGAAATCTGTATTCGAAGTCATCAATGAAGCTCCTTGTTTAACTATATCGATCGATATCCCCTCGGGTCTTTTTGCCGATGACAACAGGGACAACAGTCTTGAATCCGTGATCAAGGCCGACGTGACACTTACCTTTCAGAACCCGAAACTTGCGTTTGTACTGGAATCCAGCGGTGGGTTTTGCGGAGACTGGTCGGTTCTGGATATTGGTCTGAACGAGGAGTACATATCGGGATTACAGGGGAATTTTCATGCCATCGACGCTTCGTTTGTCGAACCCATATTGACTGAACGCGAGAAATTTGCGCACAAGGGAAGCTACGGACATGCGCTGATTGTTGCAGGAAGCAAAGGCAAAATGGGGGCGAGTGTTTTGGCGACAAGAGCATGCTTAAGAAGTGGCATCGGACTTCTCACAACCCTCAGCCCCTCGTGTGGGTATGAAATCGTCCAACAGTCCGTTCCGGAAGCAATGGTGATCGTCTCGAAGGGCAAGGATTTTATCAGGGACCTACCTTTGGACATGAGTCCTTTTAATGTGGTGGGAATCGGTCCGGGTCTTGGTCAGGACAGTTCGGCACTCGCTCTGTTAAAGGAACTGTTTAATATCGTCCGGTCTCCCATGGTGATTGATGCCGATGCACTGAATGTGATGTCGGTATTTCCAAATTTACTTGGTCTCGTTCCGGCCGGCTCGGTATTGACACCTCACCCTGGTGAATTCAGGCGTTTGGCAGGATCATGGAAAGATGATTTGGAAAAACTGGAAAAACAACGTGATTTTTCATCGAAACACAAGGTCATCGTTGTCCTTAAAGGAGCTCATACCAGCATTTCAGAACCGGGTGGTCAGGTGTATTTTAACACGACTGGCAATCCCGGGATGGCCACGGCCGGAAGCGGTGATGCCCTGCTTGGGATTATAACAGGTCTTTTGGGTAGGGGATACAATAGCCTTGAGGCCGCACAACTCGGTGTCTACCTTCACGGTCTTGCCGGTGATTTTGCCGCCGGTTTGCTGGGAGAGGAGTCATTGATAGCCGGTGATATCATTTCGCATTTACCTGATGCATTTCAATTAATATACGAGCAGTGAAAATATTTTCAGTTCTAATACTTGCTCTTGTGATCCTTTCGTCAACGATGCGCGGCCAGGAGGCCATACCCTGGTCGGAAGATCGCCTGCTTACCTGGGACGATTTTCAACACAAGGCCCCGAAACATCATGTAGCATCCGCAATGTCGGACATTACCTTTAAGGTGGATATTAAGTCGGACGGCGAGCTGTTGAAGGTATTTATTGGGCCGAGCTTCAATCCCGACGGTTCATGGGGCAAGGAAAAAGACCGAAATGACTACCTTCTGAAGCACGAACAGGTCCATTTCGATATTTACGAAGTGAATGCCAGGAAACTCCGCAAAGAATTGCGGACAAAAACCTTGACATCGGTGAATGCCTCATCGACCATAAACCACCTAATGGAAAAGTACAACAAATTGAACAGTACGGTTCAGGAGCGATATGATTCGGAAACCAATCATTCGATCGAGGTTAAAAAGCAGGAAAAGTGGAATGCTGAAATTGCCGATGAATTGAAAGAATACAGTGAATTTTCCTCCCCGGAATTCGACGTTCCGATTGAGATGAAATGAGGACGTTGTGCGCACGAATAAAATGACGAGTTAGACCAAATGAGCCCTTGTCTGATCGGATTGCTCACGCCTTAAGCAATCGACCCGTTGACCATCCAAAATATGATGAAAAAAAATATTTTTTACTTCCTGATTAACAGATGATTATTCGGTCTACATTTGTGCCCTTAATTTTATAAACCCTATGAAAAACATTTTTAAAATCGTACTTGTATCAGGAGTGTTGGCAATTGTATCCTGTGGTCCAACAGCAGAAGAAATCGCTGCTAAGGAAAAAGCTGTTGCCGATTCAGTAGCTGCTGTTGAAGCCAAGGCTCAGGCAACTGCCGATTCTTTGGCCGCTGTCGAAGCTGCAAAGCAAAAAGCAGATTCTATTGCTGCCGCACGTGCCCAGTTTGTAGCTGATTCTACAGCTGCAGCATCAAAAGGCAAGAAGAAGAAATAAGACCTTCTGATTCAATGATTTAAAAGCGAGGGAGACCTCGCTTTTTTTTGTTATTAGATTTTCCGGTTAAGAAGGGACGTGGTTAAGTGGTTAATTATTCTGTTTAATCTGGTAACCAAGCAACTCAACGCCTGCTTGCCGGCGCCATCGCCGTTTGCGCCAGCAGGTAAGACAAACACCAAACGACGAATCGATTTTTCGGTTCTTCAATTCCTCAATAATCTCACTTCCTCGCAATATGG
>DNDT01000142.1 GCA_003487525.1 Flavobacteriales bacterium | reverse complement strand
ACTTACACCAACATACAGAAGTTCACCTTCCTCGTAAGATTCGAACTCCATGGTAGCCTTGTCTGTTTCAATCTCGGCCAGCAAATCACCGTTTTTTACCTTGTCACCCACTTTTTTATGCCATTTGGCAACCACGCCTTCGGTCATGGTATCACTCAATTTAGGCATGGCAATAATCTGAGCCTTTACATCCGGTGCAACGGCAGTCGTCAGACTGTCAGAATTCTGAGTTACTGCTTCACTAAATTGTTCTTCTGTTGTTACGGGTATATTAGGTTCAACCGCTGTCTGCTCTTCCGACAAAAGCGATTCGAAATTCTCACCTTTTTCTCCGAGAATTGCAAGAATCGTATCGACTTCGGCGGCGACTCCTTCTTTTACACCCCTGTGCAGCAGGACACCTGAAACATACGATTCAAATTCCATGGTGGCCTTATCGGTTTCGATTTCCGCCAATAAATCACCTTCCTTGACCTGGTCTCCAATATTCTTGTGCCATTTCGTTACCACACCTTCGGTCATGGTGTCACTCAGCTTGGGCATTCTCACTATCTCAGCCATGTGATTTCCGGTCTTTAATCTTTTATAAAAGGATAATCCTCTTGTTCGTAAACATCAAGAAACATATCTTCCGGAGCTGGAAGTGGTGATTCTTCGGCAAATTTCACCGCATCTTCCACCTGCATGTTTATTTCCGAAAAAATGGCTTCAATTTCCTTTTCCGTAGCATATTTGTTTTTGCGAATGACGCTTAGCACTTTCTCGATGGGATCGTGGTTAATGTACTCTTGTTCCTCCTCCTTTGTGCGGTATTTTCTCGGGTCCGACATCGAATGACCCTTGTACCGATAGGTTTCAATTTCAAGCAGGGTAGGTCCGTCTCCCTTTCTTGCCCTGGCGGCAGCTTCCTCAACTGCCCGATGAACCGTCTCACAAGACATGCCGTCAACCTTAAAAGACGGCATTTCATAGGCATGCCCCAATTTATATAGGTCGGTCACATTGGAGGTTCGCGCAACCGAGGTTCCCATGGCGTATTTATTGTTTTCAATAATATAGATGACCGGAAGTTTCCACGACATAGACATGTTCAGTGCCTCGTGAAAAGCACCCTGCCTGATCGCACCGTCGCCCATGTAACAGAGAGTGACGTTTTTGTTTTTGTTGTACTTATCTGCAAAAGCCAAACCCGCTCCAAGCGGTATCTGACCACCAACGATTCCATGTCCGCCAAAATACTTCAACTCCTTGGAAAAAAAATGCATTGATCCACCCTTTCCCTTGGAACAACCGGTTGACTTACCGTACAATTCAGCCATGGCAACTTTAGGATCCATTCCACGACCAAGGGGATGAGCGTGATTGCGGTAGGCAGTAATCATGTTATCATCCTTGGTGATAGCACTTACCGCACCCGCCACAAGCGCTTCCTGACCAATATAGAGATGGCAGAAACCACCAAATTTTTGTTGAATGTATAACTGCCCGGCTTTTTCTTCAAAGCGTCTCATTAATTGCATAGACTTAAACCATTGAAGGTACGTCTGCTTTGAAAATTCTGTCTTTTTTGCCATCTGAAATTCTGGATTGAAAGCCTACAAATTTAGAATAATTTATACAGTGGTTGAGCGTTGAAAAATTGGGAAATGCGCATTATCTAAACAAGATGCAAATCTGAGTACCCGGCATAAAAAACAGCTTCCTGACGGTTATTCATCGTCGGGTTCGCTTTGCTGGCTCTTAAATGAATCAAAACTAAAGAATAAGGTAAAGCGGAACGTGTTGGCCAACGGGTTGTTTCGGTTCGCAATAAGGTATGATGCGTCCAATCCGAATACGTTCAACTTTAACCCAAAGCCCGCAGTAAAATATTGACGGTCTCCTTTGTTCGGATGCTCGTAAAAATAACCGGCTCGAATAGCGAGTAATTTTTCATACCAGTATTCCAGACCGACAGAATAACTTAACTCTTCGATTTCTTCCTTAAATCCTCTCGGCGCATCATTCCACGATGTAAAAATTCCACCTGCCGAACTTTGATCCGATGGCAATCGATTTCCCTGATCATCGTATTGTGGGGTAGGGACCAAAAGCTTGTTAATATCTGTTGCAAGGGTGAGTGAGTTGTATTCGTCAATGAAAACGGTCGTTGCCTGGCCGATTTTAAAGTTTGTCGGAAGATAATCTTTTTCAGGTGTGACATCGCTGTAGGATATTTTGGCACCAATGTTTGAAATGTTGATTCCGACACCGATNNCGGAAATATCGAGGGCAAATTCATTTGGATTGTGCTCTCCAAGGGTCTGACCGTTTATATCCGTGAACTTGATGGTACCCAGGGTAAAATATTTTAGGGATCCTGCCAGTGTGGTTTTATCACCGACTTGACCAAATCCGGTGATGTACATGATTCCCATATCGGAAACAAGATTTCTTAACCAGGGTGTGTAAGAAATGGCAAACCCGGATTTTTCTTCAATAAAGGCAAATTTGGCTGCATTCCAGTGAGCTGAATTTGCATCGGGACTGGTTGCGACACCGGCATCACCCAAACCACTGTGTCTGGCATCAGGTGCGATCAATAAAAATGGTACGGCTGTGGTGATTGTATTTAACTGAATATCATTTGCGTCAACCTGTCCCTGAAGGTTCTCAGAAACCAGTGTAAATAAAAAACCCAGGAGCAGGGCTATTCTATTGAGTAGCTTTGTTCTTGTCATTTTAAGCGCTGCAAATATAAATAAATTAGCGANNGTCTTGACCTTACCTGAAGCTTGTAAAAATATACACCTTTTGCAAGTTTGTCACCATATTGATCCAATCCGTCCCAGGAAATTGGATTGTTGAGATTCTGCGAATATCCTTCTGTGAGAATCACATTATCGATTGTTTTCACGACCTTACCCGATATCGTGAATATCTGAATTTTCACATCAAGTACGGTATTGGGCTGGTTGTGTTCAAACCAAAATGAGGTGTTGGTCGTGAAAGGGTTTGGGTAGTTCAACACCTTTGCCAGAGTGAGGTCCTTGTATTCCTGAACCACAAACTCAAGTACGGCCTCCGATGAATTATTGTAGACATCCCACGCTTTAAACGTAAGTTTATGTGGTCCCGGGCTCAAATCCTCAAAGGGATATCTCACTTCTCCATTTTTATAACTGTTTACAGCTGCAGAGTAGTAGTCGTTTAAGGAAATTGGTTCGGAAGTCTTGTCATCGATTACAACCGATATGTCGTGTCCGATTCCAGTTCCTGCCATATTGATGCCATGATCGTCGAATACTTTTGCTATGAACAAGGGATTCTCGTCTGTTATTCCGCCATAGACAAATGTATAGTCATTCATGTACAACTGAATATCCGGCCCCAGTTCATCCGCCTCGGCATTTGGATCTGTACCACCGACGATAAACTTATCCGAAAAACCATTCGCATCGATTAGTTGATTTTCACCGTAATAACTCACTTTTCCTTTTCCATAGTTGTAAGCAATGTCTTTGGGCACGACAAACTCGAAGGAAAATTCACCATTGGTCACACTGGCTTTTCCCTTGAAAAGTTTTTTGTTCTGTACACTGAACGATACAGATCCTTCGCCATCGTTGTTCAAGGTTTTGACATCGTATCTCTTATCGAATATGGTGGGATAAATGGTCCCGTTATATTGCGTCATTTTGTTTCCACTTAAGTCTTCGATATGACCATTTATTTTCACCAGCCCGAGTGCGCCAATGGTGTCAATTTGGGATACCGGAAGCCCGTTAATACTGGTAGTTACAGCATTGTAATATGGATAAGCCAGCCTCAAACCGGGATCTCCCAAGAGGGTGAAACTTCTTGTATTGGTTGCCGATGCATTGAGGTTTTTAACCACCTTATATATGTCGCCTATGCGTGGCATTTCACCATTTACTTTCTTGAATACATTCTCATAAAACGAAACGGCAAGCAATTTATTGGCGTGAGCATATACAAGCCTCACCGTGGTCAGTAATCCGATACCACCTCCGTCAGGATTTAAAAAAACCACCTCACCTCCCGAGGTTCTTCCGGGGTCATCCCAACGGCTAAATTCGCACGTAGCCGTAAAAAATAATGGAAGTCCGTAACGGTTTGTCCAGTTGTTAATCTCATCCATTGTTAAAATTCGCTCGTGGGCCCAGCCAACTTCTCCACCATGTCCCGTGTAGTTTACAATCAACGCACCCCTTTCAACCTGTCTTTTTATCGCTTCGCGGGCGTCCGGATATCTTTCACCTCCCGGGGTGGAATACTGTTTGTACGCATCAATAAATATTTTTTCCACATTGTACTCCGGACCGCTTGTATCAACAATTTTTGATAAGGTGTTGGCATCGTTCATGTGTAAGCCTCCGTCGCCATCAACCGCCACAAAACAAATGGTGTTGCGCCAATCCTTCATGGCCTGTGTGGATATGTATCGCTCAATTTTAGTCACGCCTGCATGGGCCTGATCAATATTCTGAACAGGCAGTCGCCCCACTGCAATGTCCAAAAATTCATTATTCTGAACCCATTGGCCTTCATTGCTGTCAAGCATGCAATAAAAATCGTCCGACACATATGATCCCGGTGGATAGAATGATTCATCTGATTCAAATGTGGGAATGTAGTTGCTGTTTCCCGAAATTCTGTACTTGTTATCAACCGAACCGTCACCCATGAACAGCAAGTATCTCGGCCCTTGTTTCCCGCTCGAAATTGATCTGTTGTACAACATGCGAACGTAATCGCGGATGGCTACGATGTCCTGCGAACCAGAGGAAAACTCATTGTAAATCTGTTGCGGTGTGATCAAACTGACAGTCAGGCCTTCAGCTTCGTGAATGCTTTTAAGCCTTTCTGCGGCAGGCAGAAATTTTGGATGGCTGACAAGGATGTAATCTGCATTTTGGGTTGCGTGTAAGTTTTGATTTCCAACCATGCCTCTCCAGGTAAAGCTTGAATCATATTTGTTTATGGCAATGTATTGATGCAAGTTCTGTGCCTCGTTAATAAAGCTCTTGGTCGTTCCGTCTAAATTCCCAAGGTGCTCAATGCTGTTGCTGGGATCGGTAACATCAAAAATCCTGGTCCTTGAATTTGCTCCTCCAACCGTATACCTGCCGTAAGTCTGGCCCACACTGCTTAGATCTCTGAACTTAAGTTGCGTACCCGTCATGATAAGCTTTCTTCTTGCATTTATTTCGATGAAATCCAACCACCCTTTTGCACTCGACAAGGACGGGGGTTTGTTGAAGGTGAGATTCACATTGATTACATCCGCGACGGGGGTAAAGTTCCAGGCTCCGCTGCTCCATGTCGCGAAAGTCTCTCCGTAACCTCCGGTCGCATATGGAGCAGGAATAGTCCATTCCGAATTGGGAACCTTTATGGTCCAGGTAGCGTCCGATTTTGTTGCGTTGGCCATTGACACCTTTAAGAATCCGGGCGAATTGGTTTCTATGTTGGGAAAACTAAACGGGAAAATGATGTTCGTTTGGATATCAAATACCTCACCAAACCAATCGTCGCCACTCATAAGTAAGTTCACCTTGTCAATTTCGTGAAACTGGTAGTCGTCGAAAGAAGAAACGGTAACAGCGGGTGTATTTGTGAGATTTGCCTGACCAATTCGTTTGCCAATCGGACCGTCAATCCGCAAGAAATAAAAGGAAGTGTCGCTGTACTGATGAACCACGTGGTTAAAAACCTTGTCACCATCGTTGTAAATCCACTTNNTCACGTAAATGGCGTTTTCTATTAGGTCATCCGGCCTGTAATCCGAGTTTTTTCTAGGAAGCATTGCGCCACCGTTCCCGTAAATAGAAATGTTTCTGGGATCAATATTGTCGATATCGACTCCTTTTTCATCGAGAAATTTATAGGACAATTTGTACATGGCGTCATGATCTACCGCTATTTTGTACCATGTTCCGGAACTCAACACCGAATTTTGCTTAAAAGTGGTCAGTGCTTTGGAACGAAAATCAGTTCTGCTGGCAATTTCCACGATGAGTTCAAAGGAGTTTATCTCCTGGATGACTCCATTTTTAGTAATAAGTGGGATGAAACTTACCATGCCGACCGAATTGCGGTTGGCGATGCCCTGTGAAAAACTCACTTCGGGCGTAGGACCTTTTATTTGCTTTAATTCTTCACGCTTAAATGCATACTCACTTACTGTTTTGCTAATAATATTGCCAAATCGCACACTTTTTATGTACTCGTTTCCTGCTAAAGAGAACGTTTCACTGAACTCTGGCATCACCGGAACACCGCTGTTGAGGCCGCAAGGTTCGCACATCAGGTAGTCAATGCTCAATTTTCCCTCGACAACAGTTTCACGAACCTTTTCCCAATAAAGTGACTTTTTAATCGTTATTTCCCTGGAAATCAATGTAAGTGGAAAGAAAACAAGTAAGTGAAATAAAAATTTGAGTTTCATTAAATCAAATTTATAATTAAGATTGCAACAAATTTGAAACGAGATACTTCGAAATTTATCGTATGTTGAACGAGTCAAAATTAGGAATATTGTAAGTGGCCCATTGTAATTTTTTTTACATTTGGCGTTTTGCAAACGCATTATAGAAAGGAAGGATTGGAAGTAATAAGAGTGAAGAAGAATTTCTACTGGCAAATTGTATTTGCCTTTTTATTTATTGCGAGCTTCACAGCCAAGGCGCAAGATCCGCAATTCAGTCAGTTTTACGCGAACAGATTGTACCTGAATCCCGCATTTGCCGGAACTGAGCGATGTCCTCGTGTTGGATTAAATTACAGGAACCAGTGGCCTTCGCTTGACCAGGGTTTCATTACTTATTCGGCTTCTGTCGATAGGCATTTTAATGCACTTTCCGGCGGACTTGGATTATTGGCCATGCGAGATGAGTCCGGAGCAGGTTCGGTAACAAGGCAAGACATCAGCTTGATGTATGCTTATCAATTGAATATTACCAGGTTTTTCTCCATGACTGCCGGTGCACAGGTTGGATATATTAACAAAGGAGTTGACTGGGATCAACTGACTTTTGGGGATATGATTGACCCGAGACAAGGATTTATCTACAATACCGATGAAGTCCCCGGTGATCAGTCAAAAGGAAATATGGATTTTTCCGTTGGTGTGCTTGGTTTTAGTGAGCGATTCTTTGGAGGATTTGCCGTTCACCACATTACGGAGCCAAACGTTCAGTTGACAACAGGTTCACCGAGCCCGGTTCCCAGAAAATATACCGTTCATGCCGGAATGGTTATTCCAATAAGGGGCCTTGGGGGCATCGAAAAAGGAACGATCAGCCCGAATTTCATCTTCCAGAACCAGGCGAGTTTTACTCAGTTCAATTACGGATTTTATGCGACCAAAGGTGTGGTTGTGGGTGGTTTATGGGTACGACATTCCCTGTCTAATTTTGATGCCATTACTGCCATGTTTGGGGTTCACATGGATCGATTCAAGGTTGGATACAGCTATGACCTGACGGTGAGCACCCTGGGTCAGGATCCCGGAGGATCACATGAAATTTCATTCATTTTGAACATTAATTGTAAGGTTAAAAAAGCTTCATATCGAACGGTAAGCTGTCCTAATTTTTAACAAAAAGAAAAAATTCAGTAAATTTCCGACGTTAAACATGATGAGTATGATAAGTGTAAAGGGAAAATATATAGCAGTAGTCTTGTTTGCAGGATTGTTTTTTGCCTCGACCAGCTGTCAGAGGGAGCGATCGAATGCCACAGGATGGGAGTATAACAACCCGAAAAATGGAGGTTTTTTCAAAGCTCCTTTTTTGGAGCAGGAAACGGGACCCGGACTTGTATTGATTGAAGGAGGTAGATTTACGATGGGACGTGTCGAACAAGATGTGACCTATAACTGGGAAAATGTTCCGCGTACCGCTACGGTTTCTTCATTTTACATGGATGAGACGGAGGTGACGAATTTCTACTATCTGGAATATCTGTATTGGTTGGAGCGAGTTTTTGGTGTGGATTATCCGGAAGTGGTTAAAAAAGCACGTCCCGATACGCTTGTATGGAGACGATCACTTGCGTATAACGAACCTTACGTTGAATTGTATCTTCGCCACCCGGCTTACAGGGATTATCCTGTGGTCGGAGTGAATTGGCTTCAGGCCAAGGATTTTTGCGCCTGGAGAACGGATCGTGTAAATGAGCTTATTTTAATCAGGGAGGGTTTGTTTGAGCACTACCCAAGCCAGATCAACGAAGACAACTTTAACACAGAAGCATATCTGGCAGGCCAGTACGAAAGCGGTAAGAGGGTGGATGGATTGCCTGATTTCAACCCGGACAAGGAATACCGAAATGTTCGAATGGAAGATGGTATTCTGCTTCCAAAATACAGGCTTCCAACTGAGGCCGAGTGGGAGTTTGCCGCCTACGGTTTAATTGGCAATACCATTGAAGAACTTATCACGGAGAAGAAACTTTATCCATGGAATGGTGCCGGTGTGCGTAATTCAGATGAAAAATACCTGGGTGATTTCCTTGCCAACTTCAAACGAGGCCGTGGTGACAATATGGGAGTTGCCGGTAAGCTGAATGACAATGCAGATATTACCGCTCCCGTTTTCCAGTATTGGCCAAATGACTACGGTCTGTACAACATGGCCGGTAACGTGGCCGAATGGGTAATGGACGTTTACCGTCCCTTAACATTTGAAGATGTAGAGGATTTCAGGCCATTCAGAGGTAACGTATTCCAGACAAAACAATTGGATGAGGAGGGCTTAATCGCAGAGAAGGATAGCTTAGGCAGATTGATTTACCGAAATGTCGATGTGGAACAAGATAATCTGGTTGAGCGAAGAAATTACCGAAAAGCCGACAATAAGAACTTCATTGACGGTGACGTTGAATCCAGTATATATTACAGCGAAGGAGCCGAAGCCGAAGAGGAAAAGGGAGATCGTATCATGTACTACACCGGAAACGAAACCTTGATTAGCGATCGAACCAGGGTATACAAAGGCGGAAGCTGGATGGATAGAGCTTACTTTATTACTCCGGGATCAAGAAGATTCCTCAGAGAAGATCTTTCAACTGATTACATTGGTTTCAGATGTGCCATGACCAGAGTGGGTAGCCCGATTGGTTTGGGATACTAATGAAATTCGTAAACGATTAATTAATAAATTACCCCTCGAAATTCGAGGGGTTTTTTTATGCCTGAAATTGAGTATATATATAATATTTTTAAGAAACACCCTGTTGTATGTACCGATACAAGGGTCATTGAGAAAGACTGCCTTTTTTTCGCGCTAAAAGGGGATAATTTTGATGGCAACAAGTTTTCGGATGAAGCATTGCAGAAAGGTGCAGCATATGCAGTTGTTGATGACAAACGCTATGCGATCGGAGAGCGAATTATTTTGGTCGACGATGTGCTAACCTGCCTTCAGGAGCTCGCCACATTACATCGAAGCGTATTTAAATTCCCGGTTCTAGGAATTACCGGAAGCAATGGGAAAACAACCACCAAAGAACTTCTGAATGCCATTCTAAGCACACAATATTCGGTTCATGCAACCTCGGGTAACTTCAATAATCACATTGGTGTACCGTTAACCTTGCTTAAGCAGCGTCCGGAGCACAATCTGATGATAATCGAGATGGGAGCCAATGCGATTGGTGAAATTGCCATGTTGTGCAATATATGCGATCCCGATATCGGCATGATCACGAATATAGGTAAGGCTCACCTCAAAGGATTTGGATCATTTGAAGGTGTAAAAAAAGCAAAGTTGGAGCTGTATAATCACATTGCTAAGAAAAAAGGCCTTGTTTTTGTAAATGCTGAAGATGAGTTGCTGATGGATGCGTCGGAAACCATTGATCGAAGAACGTATGGAGGCGATCATGCAAACGTGAAGGGAAGCTACGAAGTCGACGAAAAAGGTTGTGTACGGGTTCTGCTGCAAAGCGACAAAGGTGTTATTGGATTTTCCACCAACTTATTTGGTTCCTACAATTACCA